>NZ_JBHUOR010000026.1:0-56931 GCF_042686175.1 Kurthia populi
GGCCCCCTGTTGATTTTGGTGTAGGAACTTTAATTATACAGGCTCATATTGAATGGGTCTTTTTTTATTTATTTTGAGTGGTGCACTTAATATTACAATTCGTCGCATAAAAAAAGAGATACCCTAGATAGGGTATCTCTTCTACGTAAAAATTAAAGTTTTACGATGTTAGCAGCTTGAGGACCGCGTTGGCCTTCTTCTACGTCGAATTCTACTTTTTGGCCTTCTTCTAAAGTTTTGAAACCTTCGCCTTGGATAGCTGAGAAGTGAGCGAATACGTCAGAACCGCCTTCAACTTCGATGAAGCCGAAACCTTTGTCTGCGTTAAACCATTTTACTGTACCTTGTGTCATTTAAATGACCTCCATTGTTTTAATATTAATAAGATCACAATTTTTCGAAAGAAAAAAATTCACATATTATAAAGAGTACCAACTAAACGTTACATGCCCTTTATAATAGGTAAATTAGCGTTTGAAAATATCTTATTGACTTAATTATAGAGGAATGAACGTTGTTTGTCTAGTAAAATATTGGTTATTGTAAAAAAATAGTTTAGTAGAAGAATAATTCTTCTACTAAACTATTAAGGTGTTAGGATTGTATTGATTGTAATAACGGTGCGATGTTTTTCTTTTTTAATACCTGTCACGACAAATTTTGTCCCACGTTTTAATAAATACTCTTCTTCATTTTCATAAGGAGAGAGCTTGTATACGGGTGCTCCGTAATTTCCAGCAGGTGTTTGGATACGAATCAGTGCATCATAACCAAAGCCGATTGTACCAGCTCTAACCAGTGAAGTCGAAAGATAGCCCTTATCAGAATAGCTAGCACCAATAGCGAGTTTGCCATTTTTTAAGCCATATTTAAAGTTTTTAAACTCTGTTCCACGCCAAACGGTAAAATCATACGGGCTTTTAAACTTTAGGAGCGCATGGTCAATCGCTTTAATGCGATTATCGATTTTAGGCGAGGTTGGCTGTAGACCGCGTAGGGTTCTGTTAATATCGACATAGCCACTGCGTGTATAATCTTTTAAAGATTTTCGTTGATTTGTTGTTAAGGTTTTATTCCATTTTTTTTCAAAACGATCAAAGCGATTGCGTTGTGCAGCTGGCATTGACTTTGTTTTATTTGAATATGTATATTTTTTCTCTTGTGTGACAAAGATGGTGCCTGTAGGCTGTGTTTTCTTCTTGATAATAATTTGTTTACCGCTGAGCTTTGGAATGTCTTTTTTGATTTCAACGACACGATTTGCTTTAAGCGTAAAAGAACGTAATACGTCTAGTGATTTTTTATCGACGACGTCTACAGAAATACTTTTATTTGTAACAGATAGTTTATTGTACGCTGTATTTTGTTGTTCTAGCGTTATTGTAGCATAGGCGGTCGTCTGTGGGATACATAGTGAGCAGATTGTAGCGAATGCGATGAGTTGTTTTTTCATTATTTTACCTACCAATTCATTAGAGTATAGATGTTGAATATGAAAAAAACGTATGTCATACGGCTTTTTCATATTATCCGTCAATGTGTTAATTTTATTATCCATGATAGTAGCCAGTTTTGCAATTGGCAGTTGCCACGTATTTCCAAGTGCTTTTACACGCAATTTAAACGCTATAATAGGGATCACCATTACAAACGGTGCTATATTTTTTACCGATAACGTCATTTTCACGTAAGCTTTTTACGATTTTTGCTTTTATACCAGTTGTCCATTGTTACGGGTATTTAAAACGAAGCTGATGCGTTTTTATATAATCGGATTTTGATAATACGTAATACATGACCAGCCATAGTGCTTACTTATAGGTTGGCCAATTTATTTGATCTCGCGCAATCGAGACGCCATCATAGACGTTTAATGCGGTATTTTCTTTGATTTTTCTTAGTACTTTATAGAAGTTTTAGAGGCATCAATATACAACAAGTGTTTTTTTGACAGTGACTGGCTCATAAATTGCTGCAGAGGAGTGGAATGGTACTATTGTGAACAAAGCAAATACAATAATAACTGAAAAGAAAATCGTCAATCTTTTTTTCTGCCATCACCTGCTTTCTATTAGTATGTATACCCCTATTTTTATGAGAATGAATGAAACGAATTAAGATTCATAAAATAAGTCTAGTTCTAAAGGGGATACCTATGTTTAAAGCGCTAAAAAAGTGGAAGAATAATAGTAGAATAACGATAAAGGAGTTTTTCAAATGAATCAACAAGTGATTGATGTATTAAACAAACAGGTTGCAGACTGGGGCATTTTATACGTGAAGTTGCATAACTTCCACTGGTACGTAAAAGGTAGTGACTTCTTTACATTGCATACAAAATTTGAAGAATTGTATACAGAGGCAGCAGCACATTTTGATGAGCTAGCAGAGCGTATTTTAGCGATTAAAGGTCATCCGGTTGCAACGATGAAAGAGTATCTGGAGCTATCAACAATTGCAGAAGGCACGTATGAAGAAGATTCGCGTGCAATGGTTGCAGCGATTGTCGATGATTTTGAAAAAATGCTAGAAGATTTAACGAAAGGGATGATGATTGCACAAGAAGCAGGCGATGAAATGACGTCAGATTTATTACTAGGCATTCATACCGAGCTTGAAAAACATGTCTGGATGTTAAAAGCATTTTTAGGATAATAAGACATGTTACGAGGAGAAATCATCTGATTGGGTGGTTTCTCTTTTTTTGTGATTTTTTTATTTTTAGAACTCGTTAGTCTATAAAAAAATAATACAAAAAGTAGTACAGTTAATGTTTTTTAGATTTCTGTTATATATCAAAGAATGAAATAATATTTTTTAATTCAGACAATTAATGAATTACGAATTGATTTATAACATCGACACACAGTAAATGATTACTCTGAAATATGGAAAGAATTTTCAAAAAACAAAAAGAAATCATGTAATAAACGACAAGAAAACGTTCACAAAGGGCTAAAAATAGCGTTATACATATATGTGTCACAAAGTCAAATTTTTATAGGTGAAAATAGTAGATTTTATATAAAAGCTCTTGTATGATGTAAGTAACAAGTAGGAACGTTACATCCGAGAGATGATAAAAAATAATACAGAAACTAAAAGGAGAGTACAACAGATGAATAACTCAATCCAACAATATGTAGACCAAATCGAGGGCCAATTATTAAACGACTTAACAACAAATGATGAAGCAAATCTTTATGACATTGCATCACATATGATCGAAGAGTCAGAAGTAGACATGATGGATATTTGCCAAGCATACGAAGTTGTAAAACATAACTTAATTGGATAATGAAACAGGAGGGCAATCACGCGACGGCGTGGTTGTCCTTTTTTTAATTGTACGGAAGTGTTCATTGCTTTCTTAAAATAATCGCAGTACGATTACGTGGAAGGGAGAGGAGTATGATGGTGATTCATTTAAAAGATATTTCATTAAGGAGAGAAGAAACACAAATTTTAAAAAATGTAAGCTGGGATGTAGAACCTGGGGAGCACTGGGCTGTATATGGTATGAATGGTGCTGGGAAAACGGCTTTACTAAATATGTTATGTGCCTATTATTTACCTTCTACAGGAGATGTCGAAGTTTGTGGTCATGTATTTGGAAAATCGGTGTTAGGCGATGAGCTGCGACGTAAAGTTGGCATTGTGTCTGCTGGGGTTCAGCAAATGCTACGCCAGGATGATAATACATTTGAAATTATTTTGAGTGGTGCCTTCGCATCGCTTGGCTTATATGAAAAAGTAACAGACGCTATGCGAGATCGTGCGGTCGGTATTTTGCATGATTTAAACGCCTATCATTTTGCAAATCAGCCATATGAAGTATTGTCACAGGGGGAGAAGCAACGCGCATTATTGGGGCGTGCGTTAATGGGAGAGCCGGAATTATTAATTTTAGATGAACCTGCGACGGGATTTGACTTTATTGCGCGCGAACAGCTACTCGATACGATTCAAACAATTGCAGAAAAAGACCACGGTCCATCGCTTGTTTATGTGACGCATCACGTAAATGAAATCTTACCGGTATTTACAAATATCTTATTATTAAAAGAGGGACGTGTTTTTGCGGCTGGAAAAACAACTGATTTATTAACGTCCGAAACGATGAGCGATTTTGTTGGAATGCCGGTTGAAATTACATGGCAAAATGAGCGACCAAATATGACGCGTAAATAATTTATTTTTATTTTTCTGAAAATTGTTGACATTCTAAAAACTTTTCACTATGATGTTATCAAGCTAATATATTACATGCAGAGAACGGAAGTAGTAAAAGTATCGTTTCTTTTTAGAGAGCTAATGGTTGGTGGAAATTAGCAAGAAACACTTTGAACTCGTCCGGGAGCAAATTATCTGAACTTATAGTAGGGTAAATCGGGTCATGACGTTATACATGGGACATTTTTGTTCATTAAGTGGAGCGATATATTACGGGCGCTCAAGCAGAGTGGTACCGCGAGTTAACACCTCGTCTCTAGCAATAGAGGCGAGGTGTTTTATTATCTAATTTGGAAGAGGAGTGTTGAAGTATGTCGAGAAAAATTTGGGTATTTGATACAACGTTACGTGATGGAGAGCAAGTGCCAGGTGCAAAATTAAACATCTATGAAAAATTAGAGGTGGCACAACAATTAAAGAAATTACAAGTTGATATTATCGAAGCGGGCTTCCCGGCATCTTCAGAGGGCGACTTCCAAGCAGTTAAGCAAATTGCGCAGCAAGTAGGTAGCTCAAGCAATATGATGATTACGGCACTAGCACGCGCAGTGAAAACAGATATTGATTCGGTATACAATGCCGTGAAATATGCAGAAAATCCAATGATTCATATGGTGCTAGGTACGTCAGATATTCATGTAGAAAAGAAATTTAGTAAATCGAAGGATCAAATCTTACAAATTGGTGTGGATGCGGTAAAATACGCAAAATCACTTATGCCACAAGTACAATATTCAACGGAGGATGCATCGCGTTCAGATTTTGAATACTTATGGAAGACAATTGAAGCAGTAATTGATGCGGGGGCAACGATGATTAATGTGCCGGATACAGTTGGTTGGGCGGTACCGGAGCAATTTGGTGACATGATTTATAAATTAAATGACCGTATTAAAAATGTAAATCCAGATGTGTTATTAAGTGTTCATTGCCATAACGATTTAGGGATGGCGACGGCGAATACGCTACAGGCTGTGAAAAATGGTGCTGATAAAGTAGAGTGTACAATCAATGGGATTGGCGAGCGCGCGGGCAATGCAGCGCTTGAAGAAGTAGTGATGGCATTATCAACTCGTGGCGATTACTTTGATGCTTTTACTTCTATTAATAAGAAGGAAATTATTAATACATCTAAAATTGTGTCGAGCTTAATGGGCTTAGATGTACAGGTGAATAAGGCAATTACAGGAGATAATGCATTTGCACATTCTTCAGGTATTCACCAAGATGGCTTATTAAAATCACGCGATGCGTATGAAATTATTCATCCGACAGAGGTGGGGCTAGATGATATGGAGCTTGTATTAACGGCACGCTCAGGTCGTCATGCAGTCCGCAATGCGATTTGTAATTTATCAATTGACATTAATGAGGAGCAATTTGAAGATGTTTTCGCAGATTTTTTAGAGTTAGCCGATGCGAAAAAAGAAGTGTATGATCATGATTTATTCATCTTAGTAGAGGATTATCTACGCCGTCATGATAAAATGGCGAATTTTGAAAAACACGCGGATGCTTTTTATGTGTTAGAAGATATTCAAGTAATTAGTAATCCGATTTTCCCGTCAGCGACAATTAAAGTGTCTAAAGGGAAGGAATCATTCCGAGCAAGCACAGTTGGTACAGGCCCAATCGATGCACTTTATACCGCATTAAAAGAAGTCATTGATGTGGATATGAATATTATGGAATATAAAATTTCGAGTGTGACACGCGGAAAAGAGGCACTCGGTAAAGTGAAAATTCAAGTGCAAAGCCATGATAAAACATATATCGCGAAAGCGACACATACCGATGTTATTCGTGCAAGTGCGGAAGCGTATATTAATGCCGCAAACAGTATTATTGTCGAACAGTTTGTGCCAACAGAAGTGTAAGAATAGAAGGAAGCGGGAATCGTGCGATAGCGCGGTTCCTTTTTTGTGAGCTGCTTATCATTAGTACTTTAAAACGGTGCTATTGTAAAATGAGGATAATAACTTCATGCTAGGAGGAAAATACGATGGATTTAGGTAAACGACTGGGAAAAGGGTTAGGAAATGTTGTCGATCGTACTGTGAAAACAGGAGTATCATTAGCAGGAAAAGGAATTCAGCGCACGCCATTAAAAGAGGCGGGGAAATGGGTCGAGGAAGTGGCACCGCTAGTTGGTCAGGCAACAGGGAATACGGTTAAGCTAGCTGGTACAGTTGTTGATGGCACGGTAACAGCAGGCGTTGGTCTTGTACGAAAAGATGAAGCTAATATCGACAAGGGTGTCGAGGATTTAAAAAAGGCAGGCGGTTATGTCGTTCGTGATGTGACAGGCACATTAAAAAATGTGACTGAAAATGGTGTTGAGGTACTAAAGGGTGTAGCGTATAGTGACCGTCGCCGTGCCACGGAAGGCATTAAAACACTAGGGAAAACAGTTGTAGCCGGCTCTGCTGGTACGAATTTTGAGAAGGACGAAAATGTGGTGGTGCAAGCGAGAAAACCTGCTTTTGTTGCACGTCAGGAGGATGCTTCATTCCCGCAATTCACGCCAATTTATGAAGTAAAGTTACCAGAAGAACTTATTAAAGCCTCTAATAAAAAACAAATAAATTATTGTAATCATGCATTGTCAAAAGCTATTCAAGAAGGTGAAGCGATTAGTGATAAGTTAGCGCTTAATGAACTGGATCGCATTAACTTGGAACATGGTATGACGCCTGAAAATTTTGTATGGCATCATTATGAAATTCCAGGTGTCATGCAGCTAGTCGATGAGGAAGAGCATAATCAAGTACCACATATGAGTGCGAAAGTAATGTGGGGCTAATTTAATAAATAGCGATAAAAGCACAATCTTACAGTGGAAAAGTCACTGGAGGTTGTGCTTTTTTATTTTTTGAGCTGATAAATACGCTGAATGAATCATTTAATGTGCTAGCATTTCTATGAGAAAAGTATGAAGGGTATCTCAAGGAGCAAATATGGATTTTTATAATAATGAATCCCAACCGAATACATACGGTTTAATGAAAAATTATACAAATGCAGGGCCGGAATCTGTACAGAATATCCCTTAGAATTCAAGGTAATTGTTTTTTTGTTCTTTCTCGAATGGTGATACTATTTACTTTTAATTGTTGATATATCAGCTTTTATGTAGTTTATTTTCTTTTTGATTAACGATTGAAAGACATGAAAGTATAAAAAGTAAAAAAATAAGTAAAATGTATGAATTTTCATTGCGCTTGTTGACCATCTATGAGAAACAGGACTATACTGAGTCCAAATCATAAGTGAAAATGATTCTCATTATCACGAAGAGGAGTGAGAAAATGTTAGAAGGGTTTACACTATGGCCAGAAGAACGTGCGGCATTTTACCGTCAACAAGGTTGCTGGGAAGGTTATAGCTTGGGGGAGATGCTACGCAGACAAGCGGTAAAACGCCCCCATACGATTGCGGTAACAGCGTATGGCCAATCTTATACATATGAACAACTGCTAGCGCGTAGTGAAAAACTAGCTGCAGGATTCCAACAGCTTGGAATCGAAAAAGAGGATCGTGTTGTAGTGCAGCTACCTAATACGATGGTCTATGTCGAAACAGTATTTGCGTTATTTTTACTAGGTGCATTGCCAGTATTTGCCCTACCATCGCATCGCTACAATGAAATTTCGTACTTCTGTCAATTTGCAGAAGCAAAAGCGTATATTGCACCAACTATCTATCAAGGTTTTGATTATGAACAACTTGCAAAGCAAGTTCAGCAAGTGGCACCGACTGTAGAACATATTATGTTAGCAGGAGATACAGACGAATTTACGTCGCTAAACACATTATATCGTGAGGAAGCCATGCAAGCTGTTGAAGTAACGGGTTCAGATGTGGCATTTTTACAATTGTCAGGTGGGACGACAGGCTTATCGAAACTTATTCCACGTACGCATGATGAATATATTTATACGTTAAAACGCAGCGTGGAAATTTGTGATGTCACAGCGGATACACGCTTTTTAGTAGTATTACCTGTAGCGCATAATTATCCGATGAGTTCTCCGGGGATTTTAGGGGTCTTTTATGCCGGCGGAACGGTTGTCATGTGTGATACACCGAGTGCAGATGAGGCCTTTCCCTTAATTGAACAGCAAAAAATTACGATGGTTGCGCTTGTGCCACCAGTTGTCATTCAATGGCTGTATGCGGCGAAATATCGACAGGAAAATTTATCTTCGCTTGAGGTCATGCTCGTTGGCGGAGCGAAATTAAGTGTTGAAGTTGCGAAAGAAGTGATGCCGACATTTGGCTGTACATTACAGCAAGTATTTGGCATGGCAGAAGGGCTTGTGAATTACACACGTCTTGATGATTCAGAGGAACGCATTATTTATACACAAGGAAAACCGCTATCAACGCTTGATGAAGTGAAGGTTGTCGATGAGGATGATCAGGAAGTGCCGGTAAATACAGAGGGCTTTTTATTAACGAGAGGGCCGTATACAATCCAGGGCTACTACAAAGCACCTGAGCACAATCAAAAATCCTTTACATCAGATGGCTTTTACCGTACAGGTGATTTAGTACGGGTCGATGAGGCTGGCTACATTACAGTAACGGGTCGTGATAAGGATCAGGTTAATCGTGGCGGTGAGAAAATTGCAGCAGAGGAAGTAGAAAATCATTTACTAGCACATGAGGCAGTGTTTGATGTCGCAGTCGTGGCGATGCCAGACCGCTTCTTAGGCGAAAAAATTTGTGCTTTCATCATTAAAAATAAAGAAGTAGACAAAAAAGAATTGCTGCAGTTTTTAGAAGCACGCGGACTCGCAACGTATAAAATTCCGGACCGTATTGAATGGCTGGATGCATTCCCTGAAACAGCGCTCGGAAAAGTGAGCAAAAAAGAATTACGATTACTAATCGAAGAAAAGGTAGGCGTGTAAATAATGACAAAAGAACAATTTTTAGCAGTAATGGATGATTTCGTAGATGGTGCAATTGGTGAGGTAGCGCTTGATGAATCATTACAGTATGTAGGTGTGGATTCAATGCGTATGATGATGGCGGTCGAAGCATTCCGTGCAAGCGGTAGTGATGTTACCTTTGTAGAGCTTGTGAGAAATCCAACGTTAGCTGCATGGATGGAACGTATTGTGAAGTAGGGAGGGATGACAATGGAACAATTAACTGCTGGACAACAGGCAATGTGGTTTGCATATCAACTAAATCCGACGCAAACCAATTTTATAACAGCTGAATATGTTGCATTTCATGGTGAGGTATCGCTTCAAAAATTACGTGAGGCGATTATGCTAACATTAACGCAGGCAGAAGCGCTACATCAAGTGTATCGCGTAGAGGGGAACCAAGTGTACCAAACATTATGCATAAAAGATGTTGACGTACCGGTCGTTGAACTAGCAAATGAGGCGCAGCAACAGCAATGGATGCAAGCGCATTTGCGACGTCCGTTGGCACTTGAAAAAGGACAGAGCTTTGAAACAGCGTTGCTTCAAAACGCACAAACAGGGCAAGTTGTATGGTTTTTCAAAGTGCATCATATCGCCATTGATGCCTATGCGTATCAATTGATTTATCAGGCGACAGTGAAACAATACAATGCGCTGATGGCGTCAGAAGCACCGTTAATGGATGTTTTTGATGCGTTTACGGCAGTCGTTGAAGAGGAGCAGCATTATACGGCAAGTGCGGATTATGAAGATGACCGCGCATTTTGGCAGCATTATGCACCTGTCGATGACACATTAGCGACGTTTTCAGTGAAGCAACCGACATTAACGGGAGACGTTATTCAAGCCGCAACGACGTTTTCTAAAGAAGTGGTCCAGCAGTGGAAAATAGCGGGCTTCGCTAAGCGCATTATGCCACAGCATTACTTTATGGCGGGTTTTGCCATTTTGGCGTATAAAGTCGTGCATAAAAAACAGATTGTGTTAAATACGCCACTCATGCAACGCGTTGGTTCAAAGGCGGCAAATGTTCCTTGTTTACATATGAATATGGTACCGCTTCATATTGATGTGACGCCAGTAGCGACGATTTATGAGCTCGCACAGCAAATTCAACAGCAAGAAGCCGTGATAAAACAGCATGGTCGCTTCCCATATGAGCAAATTCGTAGAGAAATTGCCTTACCGTTTGGAGAACGTCTATGTAGTGGACAATTAAACTTTATGCCATTTTATGAGACCTTGCCTTTTGTCGGTGCAGAGGCGACCACGCATAAATTATCCATTGGTGTAATTGATGACCTATCGTTTAATTTATTTGCGACAGCAGATGGCGGCCTGCGCTGTGAATTACTTGCGAACGCTGATTTATACGATGAAGCGGTTCTTGAAACATGGCTCGCGTATTTTGAACGTATTTTGACGGAAGCGGACCATCGTATTTACAAGGCATTACAGCAATCAGTAGCACCGGTCGAAGAAGCTGTACATCAAGTAGATATTGTGTCGATGATTGAGCAAAGCGTCAATAAGGCACCACAAGCACTTGCGATTAGTGGTAGCGAAAAGCTAACGTATGAGCAGCTTTGGCAACAAAGTAATCAAATGGCAAATTGGCTAGTAAGTGAAGGAATTCAGCCAAATGATTTTGTGGCGTTGTATGTAAAACGTGTACCTGAGCTCATTAGCTTTATGATTGCAATTCTGAAAATTCGCGCAACTTATATTCCGATGGACCCGATTTATCCGATGGACCGAATTGCGTATATGGTGCATGATGCGAACGCGCGCGTTATGCTTTGCGATCAACCGATTGATTTGGATGTACCACAACTATCGATTGCAATGCGCCCGTGGGAAGCGTTCCCAACACAGTGGAATGCGACAGAGCAAAGGCCGCATGATGCAGCCTATATGATTTATACGTCGGGCTCAACAGGGAAGCCGAAAGGGGTTGTCATTGAACGTCATAATCTTGCGAACTTTATGGTCGGTATGCAAGAACGTTTGCCGATGACCGCACAGGACCGCTTACTTGCAGTGACCACGAATGCTTTTGATATTTCAATGCTTGAATGCTTTTTACCATTAACAGTTGGTGCTGCTGTTGTGCTAAGTGATGCAGCAGATATTCATGACCCACAGCGTCTAGCACAGTTGATTCAAGCACATGATATTACATTTTTACAAGCTACACCAAGCCTATGGAAAACACTTGTACGCTTTGTGCCACAGGGTTTAGCAAATGTGACGGCACTTGTTGGTGGCGAGGCACTATCCGAGGCACTGGCAGCGCGTATGCTTGAGACGACAAAAGCGGTATACAACATGTATGGACCGACTGAAACAACGATTTGGTCGACGATGGCACAGATTACCGATGCTACGGATATTACATTAGGACAGCCCATTGCTCAAACGGCACTTTATATTTTAGATGAGGATTTACAGCCGGTACTTGATGGCAGTGAGGGGCATTTATACATTGCTGGTGAGGGTGTTGGGCGAGGTTATTACAAACGTCCGGCATTGACCGCAGAACGCTTTATTGCCAATCCGTTTACAGAGCAGTATGGTCGCATGTATCAAACAGGGGATTTAGTAAAACGTATAAATGGCAAGCTGTATTATATCGGACGTACAGATTTTCAGGTGAAGGTTCGTGGCTTCCGTATTGAGCTTTCTGAAATTGAAGCGGCACTTGTGAAGCTAGCTGGCGTAGAAGAGGCGCTTGTCATGGCGAAGCAATTTGCCGATGATACGCGTTTAATCGCCTATGTGATCGGTGTGGTAGATGAAAAGATGCTACAGCAAAAATTGGCGGCAATGCTACCAGACTATATGGTGCCGGAATATTGGTGCGCGGTTACAGCGTGGCCACTAACAGCGAATGGTAAGATTGACCGCAATGCGCTACCAATGCCGACCGTTGAAGCGGTAGTGGAAGAAGTACTGTATACACCACTTGAAGCGCAAGTGGCAGCCCTTTATAAAGAAGTGCTACAGGTGGCGACGGTATCACGTGATAGTCATTTCTTCCGTTTAGGTGGGCATTCTATTTTAGCGACAACGCTCATGATGCGAATTCGGGAGAAATGGCAAGTCGATTTAACGATTGCGACGATTTTTGAGCATCCGACGGTTTGTGCGCTTGCAGCTATTATTGACCAGGCAGATGGCGAAACGATTTGGCCGGAAATGACCGAGGTCCCAGCACAGCAAACGATAGCGCTAAGTGCAACGCAGCGCGGGATGTGGTTTATGCAGCAAACGAATCCATCCGCGACATATAATATTCCACTGCTTGTCGAGGGTGTATCGTATGATTTAGCGCGTGTGAAACAAGCATTAGCAATCGTACAGCAGCAGCATCCGATTTTACGCACAACGTATACAGTTATTGATGGTAGGCCAGTACAACAACTAGTAACACAAACGATTCCAGTAACGTTATCGACAACGATGAAACAAAGGGAAGACATCCATCCGATTTTTGATTTAGCACAGCAGGTGAGTGCAAAGGTCTTTGCATATGAAGATGCATTATTATTCCTCTTCCATCATATTGCGATTGATGGCTACGGGCTGTCGATTTTCTTAGATGATTTCGCCTATGCTTATGAACAGTTGGCACCGCGTACAGCGCCGATGTCTTACGGGGCTTATGTGGCGTGGCAGAAGCACTTGCTTACGCGTGATGTTACACAGCAGGGACTTGATTACTGGGGGCAACAGCTTGCGCATGTGCCAGATGAAATTACCCTACCTTATGAAGAAACAACGAGTGATGTGGCAGGGGCGCATGCCTACCATGAGTTATCAGCAACCTTAATGCAAAAGCTACAGCAGCTTGCGCAAACGCAAGGTGTGAGCTTGTATACGGTGCTCCAAACAGGCTTTAGTATGCTGCTAACGAAAATGGGCGCAGGGGATGATGTAACGATTGGCTCGCCAACGAATGGTCGCCCTGTCGAAGCATTGCAGCAAATGCTTGGTCTCATGATGAATACCGTTGTGTATCGTTATGAGTGGCGTGATAATCCGAGCTTTGCGGAAGCTTTACAGGCGACCCATCGCATGAACCAGCAGGCATATAAATATGACTTTGTACCATTTGACCAAGTAGTAGAACGTGTCAATCCACGTCGTACAGGGACGAAAAATCCGTTATTCCAAGTCATGCTAACGATGCAAAATAATCCAGCGCTGACACTGACATTAGAAGGACAGCAAGCGCATGTACGCCTGATTCAAACAGACACAGCGAAGGTTGAGCTGGCGCTTGAATTTGATTGGCGTGAAGAAGCATTAGCTGTTATCGCAGAATATGATGCGACGAAATTTACAGCACCAATTATCGAGGATTTACTGATGCGCTTTGAGCAAGTACTCGATGCGGTAAGTAGTGATGCACAGCTGACGCTTACCGCATTATCATTATTACTGCCGCATGAACAAACGACATTACTGACACAGGCGGTCACAGAGGCGAAGCATTATGCACCGGCAACGATTGTCGCGCGTTTTGAACAAATGGCCATCATCTATGCAGAACAAGTCGCTGTCACGTATGAAGGACAGACACTAACGTATCGTCAGTTAAATGAACGAGCGAATCAGCTCGCACGTCATTTGCAGGCACAGGGTGTTAAGCCACGTGATTATGTGGCGCTTATTATGGAGCGCGGTCTTGATATGCTTGTTGGACTTGTGGCGGTATTAAAAACAGGTGCGGCGTATGTGCCGATTGATCCGCACTATCCTACAGAGCGCATTCACTATATTTTAGAGAGCGCGAACCCACGCTTCATTGTCGTTGACGAACCGCGTGGCTACGGGGCAGAAATGGTAATGGCGACGTTGCCATTTGAAGCGTATGAAACGGATAATATCGAAGTGGCTATTACACCACAGCACCCAGCCTATGTCATTTATACGTCAGGCTCTACAGGAAAGCCAAAGGGTGTTGTCATTCCACATAATAATGTGATTCGTTTGCTCGATGCGACAGACGATTGGTATCACTTTAGTGCGGCGGATAGTTGGACATTCTTCCATTCGTACGCCTTTGACTTCTCGATTTGGGAAATTTGGGGTGCACTGCTAACGGGTGCGAAGCTTGTTGTCGTACCATTTGATGTCAGCCGTACTCCATCGGAATTCCATCGTCTATTAATTGATGAGCGTGTGACGGTATTAAATCAAACGCCATCTGCTTTTTATCAATTGATTGAAGCAGATCAAGCGACAGACGAAAAATTACAGCTACGAACCGTTATTTTTGGTGGTGAAGCACTTAGCTTTAATCGTTTGCGTAAATGGTATGCCAAATATAAAGAGGCGACAACACTTATTAATATGTATGGTATTACCGAAACGACGGTCCATGTATCGTATCAAGTATTGAGTGAAGAACTCGTAACGGAGCGCCAAGCAAGTCTAATTGGTGAGGCGATTCCGGACTTAGAAATTTATGTGCTAGATGCCATGCTACAGCCAGTGCCAGCAGGCGTTGTTGGTGAGATGTATGTCGCGGGTGATGGTCTTGCACATGGGTATCTAGGCCGCCCAGCACTGACAGCAGAGCGCTTTATTGCCAATCCATTTAAAACAGATGGCAGTAGAATGTATCGCACAGGAGACTTAGCGAAATGGACTGCTGATGGCAACTTGGCATATATTGGCCGCATTGATCATCAGGTGAAAATTCGAGGCTTCCGTATCGAATTGGAAGAAATTGAGCGTGCATTATTAGCCGTAGCGGGTGTACGTGAGGCAGTGGCTGTCGTGAAAAAATACAGCGAGGATGACGTACGAATTTTCGCTTATGTCATTGCAGATGATTGGCAGCAAGCAACCGCAACGAAGCAAATTTCAAGTGTATTACCAAGCTATATGATGCCAAATGCCTTTATTGAAATAACAGAAATGCCGCTGACACCTAATGGAAAGCTTGATACGAAGGCATTGCCAGAGCCGCAGTATGCTTCGACAAATGATGTTCCAACCAACCCAACAGAAGAAGTGATGCTCCAGCTGTTTAGAGATGTGTTAGGGAATCAGCAAATTGGTATTCATGATTCATTCTTTGAAGTTGGCGGGCATTCATTACTGGCGGTGCAATTAATGACTAGTGTGAAGCAAACATTTGATATGGATTTAACGATTGGGCATTTATTTGAGGCACCAACTGTTGCGAAGCTATGCCTTCATATGGAAGACCTTGATGAGAAAAGCTCGTTACAATCTTTATTACCACTGCGTAAAAATGAGGGCAACGACAATCTATTTTGTGTCCATCCAGCAGGCGGCTTAAGCTGGTGCTACGCAGGGCTTATGCAGCATTTACCACAGCAGCAAGCACTGTATGGCTTACAAGCAGTCGGCATTGCGGAAGCAGTTGCCTTACCTAAAACATTAATCGAGATGGCGGCAGGCTATATTACGGAAATGAAACGCGTGCAACCAGAAGGCCCGTATGAATTATTAGGCTGGTCACTTGGTGGCAATGTCGTGCAGGAGATGGCCGTACAGCTAGAGGCGAAAGGTGAGCAGGCGCATCTAATCGTATTAGATGCCTATCCGGTGCATCATAAAATGGGGGACCAGACACTTGAAGAAGAAGCAGTTGAAGCGTTACTAGCATTAGGTGGCTTGGACGTTGAACTGATCGAAGGTGAGCCGACGCTTGAAAATGTACTCGCATTATTGAAAAAAGAAGGTAGTGCACTTGCAAGCTTATCAATTGATACTCTACAGCGTTTACTAAAAACGTATATGAACTCGATTACGTTACTGCGTGCCCATGAGCCGCGTCGTAGTCAGGCATCGATGCTCTTTTACCAATCGACCATTTTACCAGAATGGTTTGAAGCGGTTGATCCGCGTATTTGGCAGGACTACATTGACAATATCGATATTTATAAAATTGCGTGTCGTCATAAAGATATGTGTCAGCCAGAACCGATTCGTGAAATTGGCGCGAAAATGGCCGATTATTTTACTAAAAAAGGAATGATTCATCATGTTTAATCCATTTGAACAACCAGAGGCAACGTTTATCGTATTGCAAAATCATGTGAAGCAGTATTCATTATGGCCAGCTTATATCGATATTCCAGCAGGATGGGCACAGCAATTTGGCCCAGCACAAAAAGAACGTTGTGAGGCGTATATTGAACAACACTGGCAGGATTTAAGCCCAGTAATTTAGGAGTGTGTGCCATGACAATCGTTTATACGAGCTCCATTTCACAGTGGACTGATTTGGACTTTGAATGGATGAAAAAGGAGCTACCAACAGCGCGTGTCGAAAAGGCAGCGAGCTTTTACCGACAAGAGGATGAGCGGACGTGCATTTTAGCCAGCTATATGATGGAGCATTTAATTGGCTTTTCAGAAATTGCGTACACAGCATACGGTAAGCCGTTTGCGAAGCATGGCACGGTACATTTTAATGTGGCGCATAGTAATGGCTTTGTTGTCGTTGCGCTGTCGGAGGAAGAAATCGGTGTTGATTGTGAATGGCGTGATACCGCGGTCATTGAGTCGATTATGCCACTTTTTCATGAGAAGGAGCAGCAGCGTATTTTATCCGGTAAATGCTCGTTTAGTGCTGTCTGGACTGCGAAGGAAGCGTACGGCAAAATGCTAGGTGTTGGTTTGAATTATGATTTAGCGGCGATGCATATTGAACGAAATCGCCTCTATTTTCATAACGAACGACAGCGTCCACATGTTTACCGGACCGTTTACGACACTTTTACGATTGCAGTTTGCACATACCGAAAAGAGCGTCCACAACTTGTAGATTTTAAAGGAAGTGTTTTATATGCAAATGGTTTCTGTTGAAGAAGTCATCGAGAAAAGTCGCGTCTCACGCGTACATCTAACCATTTTAGCATGGACGATGTTTTTATTTTTATTTGACGGCTATGATCTATCAGTATTAGGCGTCGTTATTCCAGTATTACATGAAGAGTGGGGCATTTCTGTTGCGACGCTGGGTATGGTCGCAAGCCTTACTCTTGTTGGAAGCTTAATTGGGGCATTTTTAGCCGGGGTGCTGGCTGATAAATTAGGACGCAAAAAGGTTTTAGTGTACTGTGTTGTGCTATTTAGCGTCTTTACGCTTTGCAATGCATTGGCCACATCGATTCCCTTTTTCGCGATTTGCCGCTTTATCGCCGGTATTGGACTTGGTGGTATTCCGCCTCTTGTTGTCGCATTAACGGCAGAGTACGCACCACGAAAAATGCGAAATCGCTTTGTCGGCATGATGTTTAGCGGCTATTCGCTAGGCGGTATTTTAGTCGCGCTGCTTGGCATGTATATGATGCCACATTTTGGCTGGCAGTCATTATTTATTGTCGGTGCATTGCCGCTTATTGTGCTACCGTGGATGATTAAATCCTTACCGGAATCCTTACCATTTCTAGCGCAAAGTGAGCCTGAGAAAATGCGTGCCATCGTTCAAAAAATGAATCCGGATTTCGCCCTTGAAGAAGATGTCCAGTGGCGCACTAAGCAGCCGCAAAAGAAGCAGCCGCTACGCGCATTATTTATGGCGGGTCGTGCACAAATCACCTTATCGTTTTGGGTGATTTGCTTTATGGGATTACTACTCGTATACGGCTTAAGCACATGGTTACCACAGCTCATGCGTGCACAGGGCTATGGCATTACATCAAGTATTAGCTTCCTATGCGCCTTAAATATGGGGGCAATTATCGGCTCAGTTATCGGGGGCTTAGTGGCGGACCGCTTCGGCAGTCGCATTGTGCAAACGACACTGTATAGCTTAGGTGCAGTTTGCTTAGTACTACTTATGTGTCATTTTTCGATGCCGGTGCTATACGTATTAGTCGCCATTAGCGGCGCGGCGTCGATTGGTGCACAAAATCTTAATAATGCTTGTAACGCAAGCTATTATGATGCGAGCTGTCGTGGTGCCGCATTAGGTGCTGCGCTATCGGTAGGACGCCTCGGTGCGATTGTTGGTCCCTTGATCGGCGGCTATTTATTAGCAGCGAATGTCGCAAATTATTGGAATTATTTATTGTTTGCGATTCCAGCATGTATCGCAGCAGTGATGTATCTCGTATTACCAAAACAGACGAAGGATGATGAGTAGTGGAACAGCAAGTAGCAGTAGTAGTAGGTGGCGCAAATGGGATTGGTCGTGCAGTTGTCGACCAATTACGCGCACAATATCAACAAATCGCAGTCATTGATTATGATGAAGAAAAATTACAGCAAATACCGGATGTCGAGAAATTCGTGGTCGACATTCGTGACGGCCAAGCAGTGAAGGCTGCCATTGATACAATCGAAGCGACAATCGGACAAATTACCGCACTTGTGCATGTGGCAGGGGTACTCGTTGTTGGCGATCTATGTGATTGTACAGAAGAGCAGTGGGATAAGCTATTTGATGTAAACGTCAAAGGGGTATTTCATGTGACGAAGCATGTCGCAGCTTATATGAAACAGCGTCAGCAAGGGAATATCGTAGTCGTTGGGTCGAACTCAGCCTCTCTACCGCGCTTAGATATTGGCGCATATGGTGCATCAAAGGCAGCAACAATTCGTTATTGCCAGGCACTAGGACTAGAATTAGCTCCTTATGGTATTCGCTGTAATGTTGTGTCACCAGGGTCAACATTTACGAATATGCAAACGTCAATGTGGCAAGATGAATCAGGTGCTGCCAATGTGATTCAAGGGAATTTAGCGCGCTATAAAGTTGGTATTCCGCTACAAAAAATTGCAGAGCCAGAAGATATCGCAAACGTCATTTTATTCTTACTATCATCAAAGGCAAATCATATTACGATGGGCAATGTCGTAGTCGACGGCGGCGCTACATTAGGAGTCTAGGAGGAAATTCGATGATTACAACGTATTCGCTACAGCAACAATTACAAAAGCTTTCAACAAAGCATGTATTTTTTAAAACACCGACAAAAACAATTGTAGGCACAGCTTGCAGCGCGGTCAATATACCTACATGTCATTCACTTGCTTCTGTGAATGAACAAATGATGAAGGCACTCCATGCGACGGACGATGATCAGGCGGTTATTGTCGGTGCCATTCCGTTTGATATTACGAAACAGCCGGCACTACAGCTTGCTTCTCATCCACAAATTGAAGCCAATGAAGCGTATGAAGATGAACGTGCAGCGAAGGCAATGTTTGACGCTACACGTGTGACATCGTATCCAAATCGCACAAAATTTGAAGCGATGGTAGATGCATCGGTGAAGCAAATTAAACAAGGTAGTATGACAAAGGTTGTGCTAGCGCGTACGCTTGAAATCGAGGCGCCAAGCGTGCCACATCGTGAGCTACTGCATTATTTAGCAACGCATAATGACAAAGGTTATACGTATTCGATTCCATTAGCAAATAATGAAACATTACTTGGCGCAAGTCCTGAGCTGCTTATTAAACGAGAGGGCAACCGCATTACTGCTAATCCAATCGCTGGCTCTAGAAAGCGTACATATGTGGAAGCGGTAGACGCGGCGAGTGCAGCTGAATTAATGCAATCTGCGAAGGATTTACATGAGCACCGAATCGTCGTTGAAATGGTAAAACAGGCACTAGGGCCGCATGTGAAAAATTTACATGTACCAGCCTCACCAAGTATTTTATATACCGATTCAATGATTCATTTATCAACGGTCGTAACAGCAGAGGTTGGCGAAGAGGCGCTGTCATCTCTTGAACTTGCTAATTTATTACACCCAACACCCGCTGTTTGTGGTCAACCTCGCGAAGCGGCATTTAGCGCCATTCAAAAAATCGAGCCATTTGACCGTGGTTATTTTGCCGGCATCGTCGGCTATATGGATGCAGCAGGGAACGGTGAATGGGTCGTGACGATTCGCTGCGGGAAAATCCATGCAACAGGGCTAACACTTTATGCAGGGGCGGGCATTGTTGAAACATCTGTGCCGGCTGAAGAAGCGTGTGAAACCGGTGCAAAATTCCAAACAATGCTCAATGCAATGCCTGAAGAGGTAACAACGAAGGGAGAGTTTTAATCATGTCAATTCCAAAAATTCAATCGTATCCAATGCCAAAGGTGGAGGAAGTAAATGAAAAAATCAACTGGAAAGTAGATGCAAAACGTAGCGTACTTCTTGTGCATGATATGCAAAATTACTTTTTAAGCTATTATGATCAAACACAGGTGCCAATCCCTGAGCTGATTGCCAATATTCAGCGCATTAAAGAGCTATGCGCTACATTAGAAATTCCAGTTGTTTATACAGCACAGCCAGGGGACCAGCATGCAGAGGACCGTGCTTTACTAACCGATTTCTGGGGTGACGGTCTACGTGAGGACGATACGATTACCGCGATTACACCTGCGCTTGCGCCAACACAAAAAGATACGGTTATGACGAAATGGCGCTATAGTGCATTTAAGAAAAGTAATTTAGAAGAGCTCATGAAGGATGTGTGGGAGCGCGATCAATTAATGATTTGTGGTATTTACGCGCATATCGGCTGTCTTTTAACGGCTGCGGAGGCCTTTATGTACGATATTCAGCCATTTTATATTACCGATGCTGTAGCGGATTTCTCAGAAGAAGATCATCTGATGGGCATTCGTTATGCACGTGAAAAATGTGCCGCAACACTTCAAACTTGTCAGCTTATTGCACAACTTGAAGCACAATTAGCGCATGTATAATTAGTAAAAGTAGTAACCATCCTTCTTCAAACGAAGAGGGGGGATTGCTGCTCCCCCGTACCAAAAAACGGTCAACGCGTAATGCGCTGACCGTTTTTTTTGATACTTAAATTGAAAAATCTTCTGGAATAAATACTTTTAACTGACGAGGGCGAATGTAGACCTGTTCGCCGCGTTTTAATTCAAGTGCACGGAATTGTTCTTTCGGTAGCTCCGCTTCTAAATATTCATCGATATCATCACGATGTAATTCAATTTGCACGATTGGCCCGATAGCATGAATATAAATAATATTCGCCTGTACGGCATCGTCAAATGTTTTCGTGCGCTCAATATGAATATCATGTGGGCGAACATAGCCAATTGCCTCAGCTTCGGATGTCGTCTCTGCCTCGGGGACATCCACTGAGAAGTTGCCATTTACAAGTTGGCCATTTTGCATACGTCCTTTAAATAAATTGACATTGCCTAAGAAATCGTAGACAAATGGGCTATTTGGATGGTCATATACTTCCTCAGGTGGACCGACTTGTTCGATATGGCCTTTATTCATAACAACAATTCTGTCTGCTACATCAAGCGCCTCTTCTTGGTCATGCGTCACAAAAATACTCGTTACATGGAATTCATTATGCATCTTGCGTAACCAGCGGCGTAAATCCTTACGTACTTTAGCGTCAAGCGCGCCGAATGGTTCATCAAGTAATAATACTTTTGGCTCGACGGCTAATGCGCGAGCGAGTGCTACACGCTGACGCTGCCCACCAGATAATTGATTTGGGTAACGATCAGCGAAATTTTCAAGCTTGACGAGTGATAGTAATGTCATGACTTTATCGCGAATTTCCTTTTTAGATGGACGTGTTTTACGCGGGCGTACTTTTAAGCCATAGGCCACATTATCAAACACCGTCATATGACGGAATAGCGCATAATGCTGGAATACAAAGCCAATATTTCGTTCTTTCGCATGGATATTTGTAATGTTTTCACCATCGAATAAAATAGCGCCTTCGTCTAATTGCTCAAGACCTGCAATAATGCGTAGTAATGATGTTTTTCCTGAGCCGGACGGGCCAAGTAGCGCGATTAATTCTCCGGATTCAATATCGATTGAGACATTGTCAACGGCTGTGAAATCGCCGAATTGTTTTTTGACATTTTGAATCGTAATACTCATGTAAGTTCCTCCTTAGCGATGTGCCGTTTTCCATTCGATGATGTTTTTAATAATGATCGTTAAAATCGCCAGTAGCGACATTAACGATGCAACCGCAAAGGCTGCAGTAAATTGATATTCATTGTAAAGTACTTCAATATGTAGTGGCATCGTATTTGTTAAGCCACGTACATGACCGGATACGACTGATACCGCACCGAATTCGCCCATGACGCGGGCATTACATAAAATAACACCGTATAAAAGTCCCCATTTAATATTGGGCAGTGTGACATGCCAAAAGGTTTGGAAGCCGTTTGCGCCAAGTGATATACTTGCTTCTTCTTCTTGCGTGCCTTGTGCTTGCATAAGTGGAATAAGCTCGCGAGCTACAAATGGTACCGTCACAAAGAGGGAGGCTAGTAAAATCCCTGGTAGCGCAAAGACAATCGGGAAGTCGTGATTTAAAAACCATTCGCCAAAGAGGCCCTGTGCACCGAATACTAAAATAAAAACAAGACCGGCGATAACCGGCGATACGGCAAATGGTAAATCGATAATTGTAATAAGCAGGTTCCGTCCCTTGAAGTTAAACTTCGTAATACACCAAGCGGCGATAATACCAAAAAGCGTATTCAGTGGTACCGCAATAACCGCTACTAATAACGTTAATTGGATGGCGCTAAGTGCATCCGATTCTGTAATCGAGGCGACGTAAACATCGAGCCCTTTGCGTAATGCCGAAATAAAAATAACTGCTAGCGGCATAACGAGAAAAATAAATAAAAACAATAGTGAAAGCGTCGTAAGCGCAATGCGAACGATACGCGGTTCTTTAAGTGATGTCGGGTCGGCTTTAACCGATTGTTTGGATGAATCCAGTGAAATAACCATTGGTGCTTCAACTCCTTACACAGTATATTTACGGCTAACGAGCCATTGAATCGTATTCATGACTAGTAAAATAACGAATGATGCGACAAGCATGACAACGGCGATTGCTGTGGCGCCTGCATAATCATATTGTTCAAGCTTCGTCATAATCATCAGCGGGGTAATCTCGGTTTTCATTGGCATATTACCGGCAATGAAAACGACCGAGCCGTATTCACCAAGTGCGCGCGAGAAGGCGAGTGTAAAGCCTGTTAAGATCGCTGGAATAAGCTCCGGAAAAATGACCTTTGTAAAGGTTTGTAGGCGATTGGCGCCAAGTGACGCGCTTGCTTCTTCCGATTCAGCCCCTACATTTTCAAGCACTGGTTGTACAGTACGCACAACAAATGGAAGTCCAATGAATGTTAGTGCTACGATAATGCCCAGTGGTGTAAAGGCGACCTGAAACGGTAGAAATTGACCAATCCAGCCATTTGGTGCATATAAAGCGGTTAAGGCGATACCGGCAACGGCTGTTGGCAGAGCGAATGGTAAATCGACAAGGCCATCAATCAATTTCTTACCGAAGAAGTCATAGCGCACAAGCACCCACGCAATCATCGTGCCGAAAATAACATTGATGATGGCGGCAATGAGGGCGGTGCCAAATGTTACTTTATACGAGGCAACGACGCGGGGGTCTGTAATGACGGCCCAGAAATCGGCCCATGATAACTGCATCGTATTCCAAACGAGTGTTGATAATGGTAGTAAAACTAAAATACTAATGTACAGTACGGTATAACCAAGTGTTAATTTGAAGCCGGGTAATACCGTTATTTTCTTACGCTTTGTCGGCGTCGTAGTATGCTGTGATAACGTCATGTAAAGTCACCTCTTAATTCGTCGTATAAATCTTATCGAATGTGCCACCGTCGCTAAAATGCTCGGCCTGCGCCTTGTTCCAGTCACCGAAGTCACGAATTGTTAGCATATCGATTTTAGGAAATTGCTTCTGATAGTCTTTTAAAATTTCTTTATCGCGCGGACGATAATAGTTTTCCGCTGCGATTTTTTGACCTTCTTTTGTATAAAGGAAGTCTAAATACGCCTCTGCAACTTTTTCAGTCCCTTTATGTTTGGCGTTTTTGTCGACAACCGCAACAGGAGGTTCCGCTAAAATACTCATTGACGGTGTAACGATTTCATAGTTATCATGACCAAGCTCATCTAATGATAGGTACGCTTCGTTTTCCCATGAAATTAATACATCACCAATACCGCGTTCCGTAAAGGTTGTCGTCGAGGCACGTGCACCTGAATCAAGCACCTGTACATTGCCATATAATTGTTTCATAAAATTCTCAATTTTCAGTTTATCATTATCGTATTTCTTCGCTGCATATCCCCATGCTGCTAAGTAATTCCAGCGCGCGCCTCCTGAAGTTTTTGGATTTGGTGTAATAACAGAGACATCCGATTTCACTAAATCATCCCAGTCTTGAATGTTTTTCGGGTTGCCTTTGCGTACGAGAAAAACGATTGTTGATGTATAAGGCGAAGAATGATCGGCGTATTCATCGGCCCAGCCCTTATCGATTAAATGACGATTTTTGGCAACTTCATCAATATCATAGGCGAGTGCGAGTGTGACAACATCCGCAGGTAAGCCATCGATAACGGCTCGTCCTTGTTTGCCAGAACCACCATGGGATTGTTGGATTTTCACATTTTGTCCTGTGTCTTGTTTCCATTCTTTTGCAAACGCCGCATTAATATCTTCGTAAAGCTCACGTGTCGGGTCATAGGAAACATTTAATAGGTTGACCGTTTCAGCGTTTCCTTTACTATCGCTCGATGAACATCCACTGAGTAATAGTGATAACGAAAGCGCTGCTACGGTAACGGCACGTTTTTTCATCTCATTCACATCCTCTAAATATGTATAAATGACAAAAGGCTACAAAGACGCAGTAGGACGTAGAAATACGTCGGTTGCGCCTTTGTAGCCTTCAGTCGTCTGATCAGCTCATGTACAAATGCTTTACTATACTTTAAGAGTTTATTTCCGATAAGTCAACTATGAATTAAAAACTTTTTTCTTAAATACAAGTTGACAACTCGGAAATGAATGGTTTATACTTTGAAACAATTCATCATGATGAACCGAATAGATACGCTGACCAGACAACTGGAGGCACTGCCAACGTCCATAATACATTTATGCGGCGATGCGGTGTCTTTTTTTATTAAATAGAGGTGAACGATATGTTAACGTTTAATACAATTCAAGATGCGACACTGCCTGATTTTGAAGTCGATGAGGTGTACAAGGGCGCATTAAATACGTTGAAATGGGCATACGACGAATATGGTGATGATATCGTCTATGGCTGCAGTTTCGGTATCGAGGGGATTGTACTGATCGATTTAATTTCGAAGGTCAAACCCGATGCAAAAATCGTCTTTTTAGATACGAATGTTCATTTTAAAGAAACGTATGACACAATTAATAAAGTAAAAGAGAAATATCCAGCACTGCAAATTGACATGAAGCAACCGAAGCTAACGCTTGAACAACAAGCGGAAGAGTATGGTGAAAACTTATGGGAGACGGACCCGAATCAGTGCTGCCAGCTGCGTAAGCTCGATTCATTGCATGAAGTATTATCGGCTTCTACAGCATGGATTTCAGGCCTGCGACGTGAGCAAGGCGGTGCGCGTGCGAAAACAAACTTCATTAATGAAGATAAAAAATTCGAATCGATTAAAGTTTGCCCACTAATTCACTGGACGTGGAAGGATGTTTGGCGCTATGTGTCAAAATATGATCTTCCGTACAATGTCCTACATGATCAAGGATACCCAAGTATTGGCTGTGAGAAATGTACAAAACCAGCTTGGACTGCAGAGGATTTACGTGCCGGTAGATGGCAAGGACAAGGAAAAACAGAGTGTGGCTTGCACGGTTAATTATTTGATAATTCAGAAATAGGGAGAGAAAAAAACATGACAATTTCAGCACATGGCGGCACATTAGTGAACCGCTTCAACCCACAATATGATACATCGGCTTTAACAAAGGTCATTACAATCGATGAAATCGCACAAAGTGATTTAGAGTTAATCGGTATTGGTGGCTATAGCCCAATTACTGGCTTCTTTAATGAAGAAGATTATACAAGTGTTGTTGAAAAGATGCGTTTAGCAGATGGTACGGTTTGGTCGATTCCAATCGCATTACCTGTAGCAGAAGCGGAATTAAAAGACTTAACAATTGGTGATGAAGCAAAATTAGTACGTGACGGTGATGTATACGGTACGATTACGATTTCATCTATTTATACACCAGATAAACAAAAAGAAGCAGTGAATGTTTACCGTACAGACGATGAAGCACACCCAGGTGTTAAACAAATGCTAAATCGTCCGGATACATATGTTGGTGGTGAGATTGTATTAATTAAACACCAAGAACCAGAATTTGAGGCCTATACATTTACACCGGAAGAAACACGTGCGGCATTTGCAGCAAAAGGCTGGTCAACAGTTGTAGGCTTCCAAACACGTAACCCTGTTCACCGTGCGCATGAATACATTCAAAAGGCGGCACTTGAAACAATTGATGGATTATTCTTAAACCCATTAGTAGGGAAAACAAAATCAGATGATATTCCAGCGGATGTGCGTATGGAAAGCTATGAAGTATTATTGAAAAATTACTACCCTGAAAATCGCGTGCACTTAGGAATTTTCCCGGCAGCCATGCGCTATGCAGGACCACGTGAAGCAATTTTCCATGCATTAGTACGTAAAAACTATGGCTGTACACATTTCATCGTTGGACGAGATCATGCAGGTGTTGGTGATTACTACGGCACATACGATGCACAAGAAATCTTCAATGAATTCTCACCGGAAGAATTAGGAATTCAACCACTTAAATTTGAGCATAGCTTCTACTGCAACGCTTGTAGCGGTATGGCGACAACAAAAACATGCCCACATGGTAAGGAGGACCATATTATCCTTTCAGGTACAAAAGTGCGTGAAATGTTACGCGCAGGTCAAGTACCGCCAAAAGAATTCAGCCGTAAAGAGGTTGTTGAAATTTTAATCAAAGGTATGAAACAAGTAGAGGTGAATGCATAATGGTAGAAAATATTGTCTGGCATCAAGCCTCTGTAACAAAGCAAGAACGTGAACAACAATCTGGTCAAAAAAGCGTTATCGTTTGGTTTACAGGTCTTTCAGCATCTGGTAAATCAACTTTGGCCAATGCTTTCAACCGCGCATTATTTGAACGTAATAAACAAGCCTACGTGCTAGATGGAGATAATATTCGCCATGGCCTAAATAACGATCTTGGCTTTGATGAGGATAGCCGTAAGGAAAACATTCGTCGTATCGGAGAGGTCGCAAAATTATTCGTTGATAGCGGTCAAATTGTTTTAACAGCGTTTATTTCACCTTACCGTGCAGATCGTCAAATCGTCCGTGAATTAGTAGAAGAGGGCGAATTTATTGAAGCGTATGTAAAAGCCTCTGTCGAAGCGTGCTCAGAGCGGGATCCAAAAGGCTTATATGAAAAAGCAAAACGTGGTGAAATTCCGAACTTCACAGGTGTCTCAGCACCCTATGAAGAGCCAGAAAATGCGGAAATTATCTTAGATACAGAACGTTATTCAATTGAAGAATGCGTTGAACAATTATTAGCAAAATTAAACATTGCTTAATCCTGAAAGAAGCCTTGCGAAAGCGGGCTTTTTTTATTTGTGAGGCAAGGACATTGACTTTTGGTAGTGAATTTGATAAAATATCTTTAAATTAAGATATATATTTCAAAGATACAGGGGGACTTACAATGTCAGAAGTAGCATTAAAGTCATTAACAGTCTTACTACGTTCATCACAATCAATTGAAGAAGTGCTTCGTAAGGATATGCAAAAATACGGCTTAAATATGACGGAATTTGCGGTACTTGAGCTTTTATATCATAAGGGCGATCAACCGATTCAAAAAATTGGTGAGAAGATTTTGATTACGAGTGGTAGTATCACATATGTAGTGGATAAATTAGAGAAAAAAGGGTTTGCACAGCGCCTCGCCTGTCCGAGCGATCGTCGTGTAACATTTGCCTCGATTACGGAAAAAGGTCAAACATTTATGGATGATATTTTCCCGCAACACGAGAAAAAAGTAGCTGAGATTTTCTCTGTATTAGATGATACACAACAACAACAATTCATTGAAATGGCAAAATTAGTTGGGCTTCATGCGAAAACTAGCTTACACGTAAAAGCTTAAAAGCAGTTGATTATCGCCCAAATAAAAAGCAGAAATTCGCAGTAATATGCAATTTCTGCTTTTTTATATGGAGTTTAATGTAATTTTTTACTATTTTTTATTTATCTATTAACATAGATATAAAAAAATAAAATTACTTTTAAATAATTATTAGATAAAATAAAAAGATAAGAAAATTTTCTTAATGTGTGAAATAGGTAACATTAGTTAAGGAAATTTATAAATTTAAAAAAAACTAGGCTTATTTAAATAGAAATAGTAAAAAATAAATATTTAAATCCGATAGTAACGATATGAACTTATTATTTTAGAAGGAGGGGCAGGATGAAAAATAGTGCAGTCCTACACACTTCGACAAAAGAAGTGATTCAGCACGCTTTATTAGAGCTGTTAAAAGAGAAAGATTTTGCAAAAATTTCTGTGGCAGAAATTGCAAAAAAAGCTAATATTAATCGTGGCACTTTTTATTTGCATTATAAGGATAAAGATGAGTTATTTGAGGCTGTGCAATCCGCTATTTTAATGGACTTAGAACAATATGTATTACGTACAAAAATTGAATTTTCACTCGAATCACCAAAACGGTATAAGCTCTTGCAATATACGGGTAACCTTTTTACATATATTGAACAGCACATGACGGTATTTCAAACGTTGTTGTTGAATCCAAGTAGTATTTCATTTAGTAATAAGTTGAGTCATTTAATTAAACAATGGTTTATTTATGGAGAATGTCCACATCCGTGGATTTCTTTACGTGAAAATATTCCAAATAATTATTTGGCGACAATGGCTGCGACTTCACTTGTCTCCTGTTTAGTTGAATGGCTAGCATGCGAAACGCGTGAAACACCTGATAAAATAGCTTCCTTCTATGTAGAAATAGCGACTGCGAATCGAAATTAAAAAAACCGGCTACTTTACAAAATGTGCAATGTAAAGAGGTCGGTTTTTACGTATTTAAGAGCATGATTTTTTTGAGCTGTGTATTGAGATGCGCTACATCGTCTTTAAAATCATTAAAAATCCATGTACGAGCCATGCCTAAAATCGCACCGGCTTGATAGCCAGCTAATAACGCAAGGTCAATCGCTTGATCGGTATCTTTCCGATAGAATAAATCGGTGTAAAATAGTTCATGCAGTTTATCATAAATGCGCTTTTGAAGATGTGCGTTCGCATCATATTTATAAATGCTTGCATAGAAGGAGCGGTATTTTGAAATATGGTCAAAAAACGAAATCGTTGAGGCATCGAGTGTCTGTGTGCTAAGCTGCGGATTTTTTTCATACGGCTCAAAATATGCATCGAGTAAATCATCGATAATGGCTTCCATGACCTCTTCGTAGAGCGCCTCTTTTTTATTGTAATGTAAATAAAATGTGCCACGATTCAGACCTGCTGTATGACAGATTTGTGTGATAGACAACTGGTCGAGCGTATGCTTTTCAAGCAGTGACAACATCGCTGTATGGAATGCATGCGTTGTTTTTTCTGTGCGGGAACTAGACACATGATGACCTCCTTTTAAGATAATGAACAAAAGAGCCTTGTTTTGTTCATTTGGAAAATGCGAGATTTTTGCAAACGGTTTCGCGCCATTATTATAATAAATGAACAAATGTTGATTCGTAAAGGAGAGGTTTACATGAGTCGTTTAGAAAATAAAGTCGCAATCGTTACAGGTGCCGCATCAGGCATGGGGAAAGCAATCGCCGAATTATATGCCAAAGAGGGCGCAAAAGTTGTTGTCTCCGATTTGAATTTGGATGGTGCTAAGGCGGTAGCTGCTGCAATCGAAGCAGAGGGTGGCCAAGCGTTTGCGATTCAAACAAATGTAGCGGACGGCGAAGCATTACAACAAATGTATGACCAAACAGTTGAAACGTATGGTCAAGTAGATATCGTTGTAAATAACGCCGGTATTATGGATGGCATGGAGCCAGTGGATGAAGTGGAGGATGAGCGCTGGGATTTAATTATGGCCATTAATACAACAGCTGTTATGAAATCAATGCGTATTGCATCAAAACTATTTTTAGCACAAGGTCACGGTGTTATTGTCAATAATATTTCAGCCGGTGGTCTTCATGGTGCGCGTGCTGGTGCCGCCTATACAGCATCAAAACATGCGGTCGTTGGCTTAACGAAAAACACAGCGTATATGTATGCGGATAAAAATATTCGTTGTAATGGCATCGCACCAGGTGGCGTTAAAACAAATATTGGGGCCTCAATGCGCAATATTTCGCAAGCAGGTATGGCTCGTCAACAAACAGGACAAGGTACAATGCCACGTGTTGGGGAACCAGAAGAAATTGCACAACTTGCATTATTTTTAGCTTCTGATGAAGCAAGTTTTGTGACAGGTCAAGTAATCGAAGCGGATGCAGGCTGGGGAGCTTACTAGGCTTTAGTGTAAGAGTGGTAGCGCATATCGTGCCATCCACTTTTTTTGTACATTGTTTTTAGATGCAATTACTCACAACTTTCTCTTATACTTAAAGAGATATAAGGAGTGTTTGCATGAAAAAATGGATAGTAGCAACGACTGCGCTGGCAGTGATGTTATCAGGCTGTACGACAAATAAGGTCTCTGAGCCCGTCGAAGTGCATAAAGGCTTAACAGGTGTCACAATTTTAATGGAGCCTGATTATATGGGGACGGTAGATGAGGCACTAGCAACAGGCATCGAGACAACGGATACCCATGTTACATATAAACTGTCATACGCAAATTACAGAGAGGCAATGGCCGCCATCGAAGCGCAAGTACAGCAAAGCTTAACATCGATTCAACTGCAATATCCCGCCTTTACCGAGATTTTAGTGAATCGCTCGCATACGATTGTCGATGTGAAGGTTGATTTTTCACAATATGATGAGGGGTTAGAGACCGCATTATTAGCTGTGGCCTCATCGCTTATGTATTACCAAGTATATGATGGGCATTCGCAGGAGGATTTTGATGCGGTCATGAATATTTATGATGCCGCTACAAATGAGTTAATCGAAACCTATGATTTGCCGAAAGATTTATATAAGTAACCGATGCGCATCATAAAGAGGCTGGGACATATGTATAAAAACAACCGTTCCTATGAGCATAAGAAAAACCGGAATCGCGCTGTAGTGCGGTTCCGGTTTTTCGTTGCGAACGCTAAAAAAGGAACATGACGTGTTTTGTCCCAGCCTCTTTATTTTATAGAAAATCTTTAAATTGTTGTTCTGTGATAATGCGAAGTGTTTGTCCCTGTGCGATTAATTGCTTAGCACGTCGCCATTTTGTGCTTTCTTGACCGTTGCGCTCATGTCGTTCAAGGCTGCTCGCGCTAATAACGAGTAGCGTCGTATGCTTTGTTATCGTATTGCTAAACATTGCCCCTTGTTGTCGAATCAAGCGTGCGGCAGTTGAACGCGTCATACCTTCTAAGCCGCCTGTGAAAACAATCGTTTCTCCTACAAGCGACTGTACTGAGCTTACTGCGCTCGGTGCAGTCAGCACTAGATCTGTCTCAGTCCACTGCATCGCACAAAGAATCGCTGCAAGCATTTCTCCCTCTGTTGGCGCGAGTGTTGGTGCTACTTGGAGCGCGATATGCGGCAGTGAAGGGGTAATATGTGGCCACTCGGTTTTCGCACGTTGCAATAAGCTTAAAAAGTTCACATTTGGTACGAGCTTGCCCTGTGCGGCATACACGTCACGTAGCACTTGCTCCTCGTAAGGTGCATAGTAGGCGACTACTGTTTCATTTGTCAGCCACTGTGTTAAAATGGGCTCAAATGCTTTAAATGTCGGCGCTTGTTTGACATCCTCCGCGCGAATACCATGTAGGCTCGTGAAAAAAGGATCGAATTCTTCGGCGTAAATATACGTGTCGAGTGTATCGATTATTTGACCTTGCTGGATTTTTGCTAAGCTAATATGGCACACACTATCTGGCCAATGATTGGCGGTGTGTATTGCTAACGTAATCATAAAAATCTCCTTTAATTTCACCATGTATTTTTAGTATAGCAGAAGCTAGAACATGAAAAATCTATTTATTTGAAAACCTGCATGATTTCAAATAAATGGGGTATAATGGGAACAGAGACATAGAAGAGGAGGCATTTCAATGTTATCAGAAAAATTACATCAAGCATTAAATGACCAATTAAATTTTGAATTTTATTCAGCACATGCGTACCTTGCAATGGCCGCATATTGCACAGATGAAAACTACGACGGTTTTGCAAACTTCTACTTAATCCAAGCAGAAGAAGAACGCTTCCACGCAATGAAGTTTTATAACTTCTTAAGCGATATGGGCTACCGCGTAACAATCCAACCATTCCCAGAAGTGAAAAATGATTTTACATCATTACTTGATACATTTAAAACAGCATTAAAACATGAAAAAGAAGTAACAAAACGTATTTATGAACTATCAGATATTGCCTTAGACGAGCGCGAGCATGCGACAATGGCATTCTTAAAATGGTTTATCGACGAACAAGTAGAAGAAGAAGCAACATTCGACAACTTGATCGCGAAATTAGAACGTATCCGCAAAGATTCAAATGCGGTTATCATGCTAGATGATGAGCTTGCAAAACGCTCATTTGACGCATCTGCAGAAGCATAAGAATGAATCGGAGAGGCTAGACGAGGACACCGTCTAGCCTCTTCTTTTTTTATCGATTTAATTGGTAAAATATAGGGTATATGTACAATTAAAGAGAGGATGAGGCGATGAAAAAACAAAAAAGCACGTTGAACCCATTTGTGTTAATGGTGGCGATTATTTTTATTATGGCTGCTTTAACGTACATAATGCCTGCAGGGGAATATGAGCGCATCGAAGAAAATGGTCGTACGCTCGTCAACCCGGAGAGTTACCAAACGGTTGATAAGCATCCAACCGATGCACTGGGCCTTATTTCGAGCTTTCATTTAGGGCTTGTAAAAGGCGCAGAAATTATTTTATTTGTATTTTTATTTGGTGGAGCACTTGGCATGATGAAAAAATCAGGCGCGATTGATGCTTTTATCCATAAGGTAGCATCAAAGTTTGGAAAGCGCGAAATGATTTTAGTGCCACTGCTTGTTCTCGTCTTTGCGATTTTAGGGTCATTAATTGGCGCGGCAGAGGATGCTCTTGTGTATATTGCCATTGTCGTTCCACTGATGATTACGCTTCGGATGGATGCGTTGACGGGCTTTGCGACCGTCATGCTTGGTGTCATGGCGACAGGTTTTGCATCGGGTATTACAAATCCATTTAATACCGCAATTGCGCAAACGATTGCTGAACTACCAATGTATTCAGGGATGTGGCTACGCATTATTACGTTTATTGTTTTCTATGTCATTACAGTAGGCTATATTGTGTGGCATGCGCGAAAAGTGAAAAAAAATCCGGAGCTCGGGGAGTACGGTAAGTTCGGGCGTGAGGAACATTTTGAAGTGGATTTGGCTTATAAAATGAATCCGCGCCACTTGATTGCGTTACTCATTTTATTAGCGAATTTTATGTTATTAATATACGGCGTGATGAAGTATCAATGGTATATTAGCGTCATTGGCGGGCTATTTTTAGTGACAGCGATTATGATGTGCGCGATTTGTTCGGTGAAAGTGTCAGATATGGGGGATAGCTTTGTAGACGGGGCGAAAGATATGGTCAGTGGGGCGCTTATTATCGGTTTCGCGCAGGCCATTCTCGTTATTTCAGAAGATGCACGTATTATTGATCCGATTCTTCATTTTATCGTTGGCCTAATCGGTAATTTACCTGCGTCGATTAATGCAGTAGGGATGCTCTTTATTCAAATGGTCATGAATTTCCTCGTACCATCAGGTAGTGGACAAGCAGCGTTAACGATGCCCATTATGGCACCACTAGCAGATATGATTGGTGTGACGAGACAAACGTCGGTGCTGGCCTTCCAGTTAGGGGATGGTATTTCGAATATGATTTTCCCGACGAGTGGTGTACTGATGGCGGGACTTGCGATTGCGGGTATTCCGTATACAAAATGGCTGAAATGGATTTGGCCGTACTGCATCATGATGACGATTGCGTCGATTATTTTATTATTAATTGCACAATGGACAAATTATGGTCCGTTTTAAAGGAGCGTTTACAGCATGAAGGATTTACAAAAACAACTCATTATTTGGCGACGTCATTTACATCAATACCCGGAGCTGTCGTATCATGAAGTTGAAACGGCTGCCTATGTAGAGAAACAGTTACAAACAATGCCGAATTTACACCTTTCAAAACTTACAGAAACGAGTGTACTAGCCGTACTAAAAGGCACTAAGCCAGGAAAAACAATTGCGCTTCGTGCAGATATGGATGCGCTACCGATTCAAGAAGAAACGGATTTACCGTTTCAATCAAAACATGCTGGTGTCATGCATTCCTGTGGCCATGATGCGCATACGGCGATGCTACTCGGCGCCGCACGTGAACTTAGTGCCCGTGGAACGGATTTTGCGGGTGAAATTCGTTTTATATTTCAGCACGGCGAGGAGGTTGCACCAGGTGGCGCGGTTGATTTAGTCGCAAAAGGCATTATGAATGATGTCGATTATATTTTCGCGCTCCATGTCCATCCAGATTATGAAACGGGGCAAATTGCACTTCGCTCAGGTAAAATGAATGCGGCAGGGGATGATTTTCAAATTACGGTACGTGGGAAAGGTGGTCATGCATCCGAGCCATATAAAGCCATTGATCCGCTTATTATCGGTACAGAAATTGTAGCGGCCTTACAGACAATTGTATCGCGTAAAATGCCCACATTCGATACACCGGTATTGTCTGTGACAATGTTTCACTGTGGTAGTGCACCGAATATTATTGATGACCAAGCGAAAATCGGCGGTACCATTCGCTCGCATAATGAACGCGTACGTGTGGCGTCGCGCGAGCAATTAGAGAAAATCGTCCATAATGTGTGCCTGATGCACGGTGCAACCGCAAGTGTTGACTGGGACTTAGGCTGTTCGGCTGTCATTAATGATGAGGAAGCAACGGCGTACGCTGAGCAGGCGGCCATTGCGGTCGTCGGTGAAATGCGTACTGTGCCAATACCAGAGCCGTTATTTATTGCCGAGGATTTTTCAGCTTATACAGAGGTTGTCCCTGGCGCCATGCAATTATTAGGCGTGTATAATAAGGCACTTGGTGACCCGTATCCACTCCACCATGCGAAGTTTCGACTAGACGAGCGCGCATTAATTAATGGCAGTCGTTATTTTATACAGCTAGCAGAGGATTTATGCCCGACCTAACGATAGGAGAATGGAACAAAACACGTCCTGTTGCTTTTTTAGGGTTCGTAACGAAAAACCGGAAACGTGCCTAGTGCGATTCCGGTTTTTCTTATGCTCATAGGAGCGGTTATTTTTACACGCATGTCCCCGTCTCTTTTTTGAAAAAAATAACGAAAAAATATTGACGCTAATAATATGCTGTGATAATATAATAGTCGTAAACAACATACGGTATGCGGAAGTAGTTCAGTGGTAGAACATCACCTTGCCAAGGTGGGGGTCGCGAGTTCGAACCTCGTCTTCCGCTCCAATTATGGGGCCTTAGCTCAGCTGGGAGAGCGCCTGCCTTGCACGCAGGAGGTCAGCGGTTCGATCCCGCTAGGCTCCACCATTTTTATTTTTATATAATTTCTGGAGGTATACCCAAGTCCGGCTGAAGGGATTGGTCTTGAAAACCAACAGGCGGGTTAAACCGCGCGGGGGTTCGAATCCCTCTACCTCCTCCATTTTCATAACGGGTTTGTAGCTCAGTTGGTAGAGCATTAGATTGAAGCTCTAAGTGTCGGCGGTTCGATTCCGTCCAAACCCATATTAAACGTCTACGTCATGAACGTAGGCGTTTTTTTATGCGTTCAAAATAAAAGCCCATCTATATTTTAGATGGGATCAAAGATTGAATAAATGTTTTGGTTTATCAAATAGCAGTGAGGTATAGTCAATAACATCAACTAAAGCCGTTTCCATCACTGCTTCTATAAATGAATGAAGCCGATTGATGTGTTTGTGTGCATGGCCTTGCATGAAATCCTCAAGTGTTCGAATTGTCGAGCAAATAGCACTAGCTACAATATCATAATCGATATCAGAATAATAAAGGTAAGTGCGATAAATAGTTTGAATTTCTTCACGATCTTGTTTATAAACTTCTGTGAAAAAGGCTGTGTCGACGATCCTTAAATAATCTTGGAATAATTTAAGTAGTGGGTAGTTATGTGAGACATAAACAGAAAATTGGTTCAATGATAAGGAACCCCTCGCTTCCAGGTATAATTCGTTTCAAGAAATAATTTACAATTTTTTTACGGTAGCGTAAATAGTGAAGAAATCCTTTTTATTCCATTGGATTATTTAGGTAGATGCGATAGAAAGTATAGTCGCATAAAAAATGAAGTGTGACTTCCTGAAATGTAAAATGGTACAAAAAAATCTGTTTGACTAGGTCTATATAAATAAAAAAATCGTTATTTGAAACAACTTGATTTTTTTTATTCATAAATTGTTTCAAAATCCGTATTTAGAAAATAAAGGAATAAACCAATTTATTTATGTTTTTTATTATAAAGTAAATAGAAAATAACACACTTTTATTCTATATTTAAATCCTTTTACTTATCTATCGTGATGAAATGTCCCGTTTTAGAGAAAAATAAAAAGAGAATGGGAATTTCCCATTCTCTGTGTTGTTACTCTTCAAATAAATCATCTGCAAGTTCATCGATTTCTTCTTGCAGTGTTTGGGTGCGCGCCTCATCTATCGTAATCGTTCCATCTTCCGCAATATCGATTGCTTGGCCGACTTCGATTTCATCGGGACATTGTGAACGCGGAATGTCCTGTGTAGTACCATCTTCTAATTCAATGACAACGAGACAAAGTTCAAAACGGTCAACAATGGCCTTCATTAGCGCTCCTCCTCAACTGAAATGGTCTGTCCATCGGATGTAAAGACGATAGAACCATACTGATCTGTACGTAAAATGTTAGCGCCAGTCGCTTTTAAACGCTTCAGTGCATCGGCTGTTGGGTGATTGTAGCGATTCCCTTCACCGACACTAATGACTGCATATTCAGGCTGTAACGCAGCTAAGTAGTCGGTATTCGATGCTTCACTTGCACCGTGGTGACTCACTTTTAATACATCAATCGGCTCTAATACGCCTGCTGCTAGCATATCTTTTTCAGCAGGCGTTTCAGCGTCACCTGTTAATAAAAATTTCTTTTGTCCATGCGTAAGTTCAAGGACGGCACTCCAGTCGTTTAAATCGGCTTTTGAGTAATCCTTTGTTGGCCCAATAAAGGTCATCGTTACACCTTCAGCCACCGACGGAATATCGACGCCTTGCTTGGCTACTTTAATCGATAGCTTTTGCTTTTTCACCGCCTGTAAAAATTCCTTGTAGGCCTGTGTTGTATGCGTCACACGCGGTGCATAGACGGTCTTCACCGGGAAATGATTGATGACATCGGCTAAGCCGCCTACATGGTCAGCATCGGGGTGAGTAGAGATGACAGCATCAAGCGCTTTGACATCATGCTGTTCTAAATAATTAATCACCGTTTTTCCTTGACCCTTATTGCCAGAATCGATGACGATGTTTTCTTTCCCCGTATCGATCCAAATGGCATCGCCCTGTCCGACATCGATAATATGTACGCGAATATCACCATCTGTTTGCACCTTTTTATTCGGTGAAGGGGCCTCATCTGCTTGCTCGATTACAACGGCGGCAATGATACAAATAATAATAGCGAGAACAATAATCCCTATTTTTTTCATACGAACCCTCCTTTTGTAAATAATGTACCATAATAAAGGATTATTTGCTGATGAAAGGGAATAAGAAGAGTAAAGAATGAAGGGGTGGAATAGATGACAATTTGGCATGAACAAGAACAAACACCAGGCGCGACATATACAGAAATTGTCGCTGTAGAGCGCGGATTAGGCGTGAAGCTACCGAAAAGTTATGTAACACAATTAAAAGTACATAACGGAGGGACGCTACGCTATACGAGCTATAATAATGAACAATTAGCAGAGCCGTTATTAATTGAATATATGTATGGCACAACGGGCTCACCGTCGTTAAAAGACACACCAGAGTTAATCAAGGAATACAATTTAGAAGAAAATATCGTCATTTTTGCTGGAGATGGTCAGGAATGGTTTGCCTTTGATTATCGTCAGAGCGCTACAGAGCCGGCTGTACTAGTTTTTACTGCGGATGAAGATGTTATTGAACTTGCGCCGTCATTTGATGCCTTTATTACAGGCCTTGGCTATGACGGGGAGCAATTTATGGAAGATGATGAGGGCGATGATGAAGCGGACTCAGAGATGGCGATTTACGATATTAAGGAACAGCTAAATAACGCGGAATCACCAGATGAGTTACGTGAAGCATTAGAAGCGGCAACGCATTATATGCAGGAAAATCCAGATGAAGAGGCAGATGTGTATTTCGTCGGTGAATTATTGGATGTAGCACGCTACCCAAGTGAAGAGGCACATCAATTTGTGCCACATTATTTAAAATTATGGGAGCGTCAAACAATTATTACTGCTGCGCAAGCTAAAAAATGCATCGAACGCTTGCAACAAGAGGGACGCTGGAGTGAAAATATGCAACAAATTTATGACGCATAACAATAGAGGCTAGAGCATATATGTGAGCATAAGAAAAACCGGAATCGCACTGTTGTGCGGTTCCGGTTTTTTGTTACGAACGTTCAAAAAGGAACATGATATGTTTTGTCAAAGCCTCGTCTTTTCATTATTCAATATCAATTTTATAATCTGCTGGCTGAATTAGCTTCACTTTGAGCATAAATACTTTGATTAATACGAAGTTTAATGCGAATGGTACGACGAAGAATGTCACAAGCATCACAAGCGTGTTTTTCATCGACCAACCGCCATCGACAAGATTCATATGATTTAGGGGGCCAACCAGTCCAGATAGGCCAAAGCCTGCCGACATCGGTGTTCCTTGAATGTTTAACACACCTGCCATCGCACCAAGAACGGCTGCAGTAATGAGCATCGGCGTCACCATTTTGGGCTTCATAAAGAAGTTACGCATCTGAATTTTAGGTGAGCCGAGCACATGTGCGAGCGCTGTACCGACGGAATTTGCTTTTAGGCTTGCAAGGAATAAACCTGTACCTGCTGCTACAATCCCTAAGTTCGCAGCACCAGAGGCAATGCCTGTTAGCGATACGACCGTTGCCACACCAACTGTTGAAAGTGGTGATAAAATAAGGAGGCAGAAAATGACTGCGAGTAGGGCACCCATAAGAACGGGTTGTAGGCCCGTTACATATGCAATCCCGTCACCGATATAGCCGGTACCTGATTTGACATAAGGAAGTAACATATAGCCGACCATCCCTGGAATTAAAACCGTTAATGTCGGCATTAATAAAATCGTGTAGCCTTTTAATTTTGTGCCGATTGTTTGGACGAATAGTACCGCCAGTGCTGCGGTAATCCCGGTGTTTAATACAACACCAATGCCTGAAATAACCATGCCACCTTCTGTGAATGTAATGACACCACTACCAAGCACCGCCGCTAAGCCGATACTTGCTGTTTGAATCGGTGTTAATTTGAAACTCATCCCGATTGTAATCCCGATTAATACTGGGAGCATACTCATCACGAGCACCGTGGCATTTAGTACATGGGATAGTGCCGGGAATGTTGGAATTAATAATTTCAAAATCTCACCGATAAGGGCATTTGGAATCAATGCAACGACAATCCCGATACTCATCCCGGTTAATAGTTTATTGAAGAAATCTTTCATAAAATAAATCCTCCTTGTAAGCCGTTAAATAAAGTAGACTTAGTTTATCGCGTTGAAGTGTAAAAGTAAACGATTAATTCTGAACAATTCAATATTTCTGAAAATAAACGACAATTTAATGCTTTTTCGAGCAAATTAGGCAAAATAAAAACAGACACAAAGTGCCTGCTTTTTAAATTACACGTCCAAGTAGCCTAAAATCATAATCCCAATAAAGATAAGGAAAATGACACCGTACTGGGCTTTGGATAGTTTTTCCTTTAAGAAAATACGTCCTAAAATCATTGAGAACACGAAGAACGATGAAATGATTGGCGCTGCTAACACAGCTGCTGACGCCATCGCATACGTGTAGAAGAATTGACCTGCTGTTTCGAGTACAGCGGCGATCCCACCATTTTTTTGCTCGCGGATTTTGAAATCGACGCCTTTTGCTTTTAAGTAAATATAGTACACAACGGCTACCGCAAACCATGTATACTCATACGCAATAATGGCTGGTCCTTCTTTAATTAGTGCGAGTTCATCTAACACAACACCATCTGCGAATGAACCGACCCCATCAAGTAATGCGTATAGTAACGGGAAGATTAGCGCGATAAAACCGTAACGATATTTCGTATCGACTTGAATGCCTTTACGACGTAATTCGATATCATCGTATTTCTTCTCGATAAAGGCTAACCATAAAATACCTGCTAAAATAAAGACGAAGCCGGTAATATGAACCCATGTAATATCTTTCGGGAAGAAAAATAAGAGTAGTAATACAGTAATGGCACCTGATGAGTTTTGGAGTGGTGCAACAATTGATAGCTCTAAATAACGTAAGCCTACATAGCCAAAAATCATCGACGCGATATACAGCGCAGATACCGGTAAATACGTAATGAAGTCCTGTGCCTGTACATGAACATCTGCTGTAATCCAATAAATTGTTGCGTGAAGCCCCATTACTAAGCCGACCATAATGGCGATTTTAGCATGACTGTGACGATCTGTTTCTACAGACGCCTTTTTATAAAAGAGGTTAGCCGCACCCCATAAAATCCATGTTAATATTGCAAATAAAAACCACATAATAAAATTATTCTCCTTTTAATTGGTTGATTCATTTTTTATGGAAAAAGGAATCAACCTAAGGCGAATCTTTTTTACTTAATGCCGCCACGAGCTCTTCAACAGAAGAAGCAATCATGCCATGTTGCTTAATTAAGCCCACAACGAATAGATTGCGGTAAATAAATTGGTTTTCCGTTGCATCTTGTTTTAATGCATCGATTTTTTTCACATTATCGCGTCCTTGTTGACGTGAATCGGTTAGTAATGCAAAAATAGGGCGTTTTAATGTAGCGAATGCGCCGATTTCTGCCGCCACACCACTATCAATTTCAACGCCATCAATAACGGCGATTAAAAAGTCGCTCGCCATTAAGGCATCCATATCTGCCGAGGCGATTTGTGCGCTATCTGCATAGGCAGATTTATCGTTAATCGCGCCATTTTCCTGTGGCACATATAAATCAACGCCAGGAAGCGCCTGACGTACTTCTTTTGCGATAATTTCGTTCACAAGGCGGTCGCCAAGGCTAAATAATCCATTGGCTAAATAACCTGTTTTCATCAATAAAAGACCTCCATTCTGCTTAAATATAAGGATGCTTCACCCCACAGCACTTAGCGGCGAGAATTCCACTCTGAATAAGCGATAAAAGCAATGACAAATAGGAATGCGCAGACAAAAAACCACGTTGGCACACCTGACATAAAACTTAAAATCATCGAATCCCTCCTAATCCATTAATCATAGCACAGCCTTTTTCATCGGGGAACTACACAATATGCGCAAAATCGGGTAAAATAAGAAGGAATTTAATAGAAAGAGGTTGTGACTGAAATGACAATCCATTTAAACTGGAAAAACGCACCAACAATCAAGAAAGTAACATGCACAAATACTGATGCTAAAAAATTCTTAGTATCTAATGTTTTAACTGTTGGTAAAGAGTACGAAGTGAAAAACGAAACAGAAGAATTTATCTTCATCGTAGACAATTCTGGCCACGTTGGCGGTTTCTACAAATCTTATTTCGCGTAATCATTAGACGACTAGGCGACTGTTTGCTACCATTAAGCAAACAGTCGCTTTTTTATTTTAGGAGGGAATTTTTCATGGAATTAATCGAACACGTACACGCAGCACGTTTAAAACGCCAATATGAGCCAGCGGACACGAAGCTCATTGCTACAGGGGGCTACCGTTCACCGGATGCGCATTTACTAGAGGATGTGCTCGTGAGCATTGCGTTGAAAAAGCCGGTGCTACTAAAGGGTCCATCTGGCTCGGGAAAAACGAAGATGGCGGAAACAATTTCTGCATACTTTAATCAGCCGATGCATAGCATTAACTGCTCAGTAGACCTTGATGCGGAGAGTATGCTAGGTTTTAAAACCGTTGTACAGCAGCAGGGACAAACGATGATTGATTTTGTGGAAGGACCTGTTGTTAAGGCGATGAAAGCGGGGCATATTTTATACATTGATGAAATTAATATGGCGAAGGCCGAGACATTGCCGATTTTACATAGTGTGCTCGATCACCGACGAATGCTGACAAATCCATTTACCGGAGAAGTCATTTATGCACATGAGGATTTTAACGTTATTGCGGCCATCAATGAAGGCTATATTGGTACGACACCGATGAATGAGGCGCTGAAAAACCGCTTCGTATCGTACAGTGTGCCGTATATTTCAGGGGAGCAATTAAGCGAATTATGGGATGAGCGATTCCCTGAGCTTCTGCCAGCGATCAAAACGATGATGCTCTCGCTTGCAGAGGATTTAAAAAATCAAGTACAGCAAGGCATTTTGAGCGAGGAGGCGGCATCGATTCGAAGCTTACTAGATGCGACGGAGCTTGCACAATTTATCGCGCCGCTGCGTGCTGTACGCTATGCGATTGCTGAAAAATTAGCCGACCAAAGTGAACGTGAGCTTGTCATTGAACTTGCAAAAACGTGGATAAAGTGAGGCGATAACGATGGCAGAAATGGGCCGGTTTATTCAATTTAATAATGAACAGCTAAATGCACGTCAAATGTTGCAATATGAAATGCTCGCACGCGCATTAGCAGGTAATAAGGAACTCGCGATTAATGAACGCCAGCTTATTGAAATGAACCCACAGCAGCAGAAATTATCACTTTCCGTCTTTTGGCGCCACCGCGAGGAAGCCATTATGCATTTAGGGCGCCTATCAGATATTTATTTAATGGCAGCGGGTTTTTGGCGTTCATTTGATGTGCGTGCTTATCTAGATTATGTCGATGACACAAAGAATGAGCGCTTACCGCGTCTACGCCGGCAGCTCGTATTATTAATAGAAGAATTTCGTTTAGTCGAATATGTATCCAAACAGCGTCCTGGCACAGCGGAGGCCTTTGATGTGCGCCGTCGTACGTATAGCGCGACCCATCGTCAGCAAATGAATGTACACCGTCAAAAGCAGCTGTATGCAGAATACGCCATCAATTATTTATATGTAGCAGCGAATGAGGGCACATTAACACTACCAACAGACGGTTTTGAGGAAATTCACTGGCAAATGCAGGGCATTTATGACGTTAAGTCTACAAAGGATAGCATCGCGCTCGCATGGCGCTTAATGAATTTAATTGAGCCGCGTGTACAGAAGGATTTGAAACAAAACTTTTATGCATTATTTGATACTGTGTCTGATGCAGTGACCTTTATCGAATCAAAAGGTGCAACCTGCTTAGCTACGGGTGATAAGGACACTGCGAAGGAAACGATTGAGGAAGTATTTCGCGCCTGGCATCGTGAAACGAAGGAACAAGAGGGGGCGCATTTACGCCTAGAGCTTGGGCGTGGTAATGAGGGCCGTAGCCTATCAACCGATGCCGAAGAAGGCGATGCGCAAAATGACGTTAGTGAAGTCGGAACGGGCGGCGATACAGATCACGAAGCGGAGCCTAAAAAGGACGACATCCCGGAAACGAAGAAATTACAGCGTGGTACGAAAAAGCATGCGGGTGAAGCATTTGGCGATGATAACCGCCATGTTACGTATGAGGAGACGCGCCTTGAAAAAACGGAGGATGCACAGCAACTAAGTGAGTTGCTACGCTTCCGTACTGAGCAAGAACCGTTAGTGAAGGCAATGATGCTCGAGTTTCAAAAGCAAATGGCGCAAAAGCAAGTCGCCAAGCGTACACATTTATCGTATGGTCGCTTAAATAGCCGTGAGTTGCTACAGTTTGTGACGGATGAGCGTCCTAAGCCTTTTTATAAAAAGGATGCACCCGCCAAGCCATTAGATGCGGTATTTGGCTTATTGATTGATGGCTCTGCATCGATGCTTGATAAATTAGACGAGACGAAGCAGGCCGTATTGTTATTCCATGATGTGCTGCGTAAGCTTGCAATCGCGCATGATATGGTGTGCTTTTACGAAGATGCCTACGAGGCAACATCAACCGAGCAACCGAATACGTTTGAGTGGCTACACCGTCTTGAGGACGGGGTGCAAGATGACGGCGCACGCATTATGGCATTAGAGGCACATGAGGATAATCGCGATGGCTTTGCGATTCGCTGGATGGCGAAGCGCCTATTGCAGCGCGACGAAAAACATCGCTTCTTGCTCATTTTCTCAGACGGGGAGCCCTCTGCATTCCGCTATGCTACTAATGGGGTGCTCGATACAGCTGAAGCTGTAATGGAAGCGGAGAAAAACGGTATTTCAGTCGTGCATTTATTTTTAAATACGGAACAACCAACGGACGAGCAGCGCCATCTGTTCGCAACCATTTACGGCAATAAATCCGTCACTGCAGAGGATGTTGCGCAGTTTAGCGATATTACACTGCGCCTACTTCGCAAGCTCATTCGTTATGTGATTCAAAGTACGTAAATGACTAGAATTGGCTCAAATTTGATTGGAATCCACTAGAAAAGTCGAAAATATACAAAAATGACGTATAATTAATGGGAAATGTTGTATATTTATAAAACCTTTTCATCTATAATAAAAAAGAAATGGTTTTAAAACGTAATAACATGCTCGTTTAGGTAGTAAACAACCGAGCATGTTATACATAGGAAGACAAACGTCAATTATTTAAAATAAACGTAAAAGGTGGATACAATGAAACAAGTAAAAATTTGTGGTAATCCGGATTGTCGTGCGGAAAACAAAGTAACAAATAATTTTTGTTCAACCTGTGGCAAACCGTTGCCTAAAGAAGAAATTCCTAAAAATCCAACACATGTAGAGGGCGCAGCATCATCAATCAAGCTAACAAAGACGTCAGCAGAAGCACCTAAAACAACGTCACGTTTAGAGAAAAAAACGGTGACACCAACCAAGAAGAAATCATCGAAAAAGCCCCTGTTTATTGTGGGTAGCATTATCGCATTATGTGTTATCGCTTTTGCTATTTTATTCTTTACAGTCGGGAATAAATCAAGCGTACTCAAACAGCTTGATAAGGCATCAGAAACAGGTAAAGCAAGCGACTTTTTATCGGTAGTATCAATGGATGATTATTTAGCTATTGAAAAGAAAGCATTTGGTAAGATGATTGAAGAGGAAAATAGCGCACAGCTAGCAACTGAGACTATCAATGCTTTTGAGAAAATGGAGCAAGACAATGCCACAACAAGTGATTTGGCCTTTAATTCAGGGCAAAATAAACTAACGTTACTTAAAACAAAAAAATGGGGATTTTTTACAAATTATGCGATCGAGCCAACTTCTGCAACTGTCACAGTACCGACAGAGCAAGAAAACCTAAAAATCAAATTTGATGGGAAGGAAGATGAGCTCGGTAGAAGTGCGGATACATGGGAGCAAAAATTATTACCAGGTGAATATGATTATACAATTATTTGGGATTCGCCGTACGGTCAAGTTGAAAAAGTGTTTACAGGTGCAGTGTATAATGACTATACGAATGAATGGCCGACCGAAATGGAGTTATTCTCACCTGTCTCTATTCCGAGCACCTATGAGGACAAGGATTTAACGTTTTATGTAAACGGCGACAAAGCAGATGTATTAATCGAAGATAATCAACTAGTAGTGCCCCGTAATAGCGCCTTTGATTTACAAGCGAAATTTGAAGAGGACGGAAAAGAATATACGTCGAAAACGATTAAGGTTAATTCGACGACATCAACAGAGCTTATTTTTGAAGACTATGGTAAAAAAGAGCAAGCTGTTACGCCTCAGCAAGCTGAAGAAGATACTACAGCAGACAACAATACAGCAGATGTTAAAGCCGAAATGAACACGTTACTAGATGCTTACTTTGTCTATTATGTAAATGGTGATGCCAATAGCTTAAGTGAAGTTATCGCACCAGGAACAGAATTTTTAAGCAGTCAAACGAATTACGTTAGAGGGCTACAAGAAAAAGGGACGCAAGTTGATTTACGAAATTATCAAATTGCATCAATTAATAAGTTAAGCAGCACGGAATTTATTGCGACGGTAAATGAAGATTATGTCGTACAAAAAGCCGGAGAAGCCGCAAAAAATATTCACCAAGTATCTGAGTATACGGTGAAAAATATCAATGGTCGTTATTACATGACAAAATTAACGATTCGTTAATTGAGAAGCCGTTCCTAATATGGGAGCGGCTTTTTTAATATCGTGAAATGAAATCGCGAATTACCTCAGAAAGCGTCTTTTAGATACGACATATTTTTGAATATGTGACAACTCTAAGTGAATAGACCTGCAACTGTAGTAACGATATGCCTTTTTATTATAAAAAGATAAATACATACAAAAAATACTGGCGATATGTAATAAGTTTTATCCTGATTTCTTTAAAAAAGTGGCTATTTATGGTGCTCTACGGGATGTTTTTTGACCGCTTTGCGCACTTTACGGGGCATTTTTGATCGAGAATGGGAAGTTTTTTCAAGCCGACCTATGCCAAGCCTTTTTTAGTATACATTGTCATTTATTTTAAGATGATGAGCGTTATCTAACGCCAAAATTCCTTTTATTGTACCGCTAGAGGAAGAAAAATGCCTGATTTCTTTAAAAAACGGGCAGAGTAGCTGCTTATGCTATTGTACATTTTTGCGATATGGCGCGAAATAATGGTTTTTATTGACAGCTTTTGCATGCTGCTTACAAAAATGAAAAAAATGTATAGGACGATGGTTTTATTTTGACACTTATTTCAAAATAAGTCGTATCCAAAAGACGCTTTCTGAGCTAATGAGTAATTTCTGAACAACTATTTTGTGTAGATGATGCGCAAATTAGCAATAAAAAAAGAAGCGAGTAATTCACTCGCTTCTTAACGAATTAACGATATTGCTGTTCGTTTTTTGTGTACTGTAGTTGTAGCAAACGTTGTTTTAAATCCTGTTCCATTTGACTAAGCTCAATTTCAGCGGCGCGACGTTTTTCATGACCCTCTGCTTGGATTTGTAATGTTTCTTCAATCGTTTGCACAAGATTGTCCTGTGTTTTCTTTAATGTTTCGATTTCGACAATGCCGCGTTCGTTTTCGCGTGCGGTTTCAATCGTATTCATACGCAGCATTTCAGAGTTGCGTAATAATAAATCATTTGTCGTTTGCGTCACTTGTTTTTGTGCCTCTACCGCTTTACGTTGATTATTTAACGTAAGGGCAATTGCAATTTGATTACGCCATAATGGAATCGATGTCATAATCGATGATTGGATTTTCTCAGCAAGCGCTTGGTTCGTTGATTGGATCATACGAATTTGAGGAGCCGATTGCAAGGTGATTTGACGTGATAACTGCAAGTCGTAAATTCGTTTTTCTAACCGGTCCACAAACTGGTTTAAATCATTTACTTCTTGCACCTTCATTTGGTCATTCGATGCTGCTGCTTCAGCATGTGCTGCCGGGATAATCTCGTTGACGATTTCATCACGCTTAATTTCTGCCGCTGCAATATAGACATTTAAAGCCTCAAAATAGGTTTTATTTTGGTCATACAATTGGTCAAGCATGCGCACGTCATCTACTAAGCCACGTTTTGAATGTTCTAGCTGTACGCCAATGCGATCAATTTGTGTGCTTAGTTTTTGATATTTTGTCATCATTTCATTTACTGATTTTTGTACTTTATGGAATAATTTTTTCAGGCCCTTTGGTTTTTCTTCGCGTAAATCTTCAGGGTCTAATTGATTTAATTTATTCATTAAATCCGTTAAAATCGAACCGACTTCACCAACGTCTTTTGCTTGGACATGGTCGAGCATTTTATTAGAGAAAGATGATAGAGCAGCTTGTGCATTTGCTCCATATGATAAAATGGCCTCCGTTTGTCCGATAGGAATTTGCTTCGCTAGTTCGTGTGCTTTTTGCTGTTCTTCAGGTGTTAAGCGGTCCATTTCGCGTACGGGCTTTGCGGGCTGTACAGCTTCGACCGGTTGCTGCTGTGGTAATTGATCCATCGTAAAGGGGTCTTTTAATAAGTCATCCAGCGATTTATCATTTTGTGTCATAAAATCATCTCTCCCTAATTATTAAAGTGGCGACGTTCCATACGTGTTCGCGGCTGCTCCTGTACACGCTTTAACGGTACAAGCTCTGGCTCGCGGAACGGGATATCTTGTTGCTTATCTAATTCCTCTTTTTTCTCAAGTGAAACAGGTTCTTTGGCAGGCTTTTGTAGTGCTGCTTCGAATTCGTCCATTTCATCGAGTTGTTGCGGCTTTTTTGTTGGCATAACAGGCTCTGAATCGGCACGTTCGTGGAAGCGTTTTGCAGTAATACTCGCAAAATCAAGCTCCATTTTCAGCGACTGAATATCGTCTGCTAATACTTCGCGTAAATCCTCGTCTAACATGCGATTATATTCATCTAGTGCATGCTGCGTTTGACGTAGCGCGATTTGCACATCATGGTCTTTGATTTTTTCACGTGATAACGTGACGTATTTTTCAGCAAGCTCTCCAACAGAAGGTAAGTGTGCGTAGAAAAATGTTTCCGCTTGATAAAATTTCAGCGGATTTTTTTTGACGATATTGACAATACGCTTAGCGGTTTTGTTCATATCATACAATTGGCGGAAGCCTTTAATCGAACGGACTTTTGTAAATAAGCTAGCGAGCATAGCTGTTGTATCGGTTGCTTCTTGTAGTTGTTCATCGATTAATTTATATTCTGATTTTGTTAAATTGAATTGTTTGCGAATAGCACGTTTTTGAAAGAATTTTGTTGCTAGGGCTGTAACGCCAAAGCCGACAATCCCAGCAAAAACACTAATGAAAAATGGTAGACCGAAGCCCATCCATGTAATGCCCGTAACAATTGGCCCGATTACGAAGGCGAGTGCGTAACGCAAAAAGTGGTGGCCTATATTGAGCATGTGAATCCTCCTCTTTCGTTGAAATACATTGTAATAACATATACGAATAGGATATAAGAAAGTTTCATTTTTTCAAAAAAAAATGATTGGCGCACCTTTTATTCCATCGTAAATCGCTTGGCTTCAATACCCGCAATTAACGTATTAATATGCGTCAGTACGTGGCTAGACGCCTGTTCTAATGCTTGTAAATGTTGCTCAGCACGCGAAATATGATGATTATTAAATTCGATAACCGCCTGGCGAGCGGATTCATGAACTTGTGCATGATAGGCATCAAGTGCGATATAGCTTGCTTCATCGCCGAAGCGCGCGATGGTTTTAGGGTCTCGGTACCATTTGCCAAGTCGACAATCCGCATGCGAAGATACCTCATCTGGATGAATAGTTTCAAGCCCGATAAACAGATTGTATACACGCCATTTCCATAAAATATGGTCTGCTTTTGATAATTGTAAAAGGGCATAGCTTGATAATGGAATGTTGTTGTCGGAAACAATATGTAGACGGAATGCATTGATGTCTTGATTCAGTTTGTAAACCCCTTTTGACGTCAGTTGACCAAGATGGCGAATGTCTTGTTGCAATTGATTGATTTCCATCATACGCTGTGACATGTCATCGACAGCCATCGACTGCTCTGCACAAATAGCGGCTGTCGTACGCACATCCTCATTGATTGTTTCAATCGTATTAACAATATCGGTGAGTAGTGGCAGGGAACCTTTTGCCTCTGCAGTAGCGTTTGTAATAATGCAGGTCGTTTCAGCAATGGAATCGGCAACAGAGGTCGCATAACGTTTAAGATGATCGACATTATCCGAAACACCAGTTAAGGCATTGACTGTATTTTCCGCGAGCTTACGAACTTCTTGTGCGACGACGGCAAAACCTTTGCCGTGTTCTCCGGCTCTTGCCGCTTCAATTGAGGCATTGAGTGCGAGTAAGTTGGTCTGGTCGGCAATATCATGTACAAGCGTTACGACATTTTCGATTTTATCAACACGCTGTTGCAACTGTTCGAATGACTGCACGATGGCGGTAAAGGTTTTTTCGGTATCGAAAATTTTCGTTAAGGCATCGCCAATAGTATCTTTTGAATGCTGTGCTTTTTGGCGTGAGCTTTCGGTTTTCTCGGCAATCGTTGAAGTCGTGAAGGCAACTTCTGTAATCGATGCACTGACCTGCTCTGTGCTAGCAGTTGAGGACTGTATTTCCGCTGCCTGTCGGTCTAAATGAAGCGCTAAATCTTTCATATAAACAATTTGTGAGGCGGTATCCATTAAATGCCCAACTTCGGTGATGGAATGTTCGAGCATACGCTCTGTAATCGACTCAAATAGCATTTCCTGGTCGATGTTCATGGCAGCCTGAAACGAGCGCATCAAGTCGAATGCTTTGGCAGGTTTAAAGCCAAAGTTATACAATATATGTGTAGTAATATAAAAAGTAAATTGATTAAAGACCACAATTGTTCGCCCAGGCTCGTATTTATAGTGACGGAATTGATAAAAGAACTGTAAGACATTTTCTACATATAATTCATCGCGTGGTTGTAAGAAAAAATTTGTTAAATAGTGATGAATGGCCTCATCCGAAATGATATCCTTGTCATTTGGTGCGATTTCTGTTAAATATAAACGGAAGATTTCGTCCATGGATGGCTTTGTGTCACGTAATTGAGCGTATAAAACCTGTAAGTTTTCCTCATCATGGTGTGAAAAATGGTTGAAGGCGAGTGTTTGTTGAAAACGTTCAAGTGTTTGAATATCGGTGCCACGTTCAAGTAGCTGGTGTAATTCAAGTTTTGGTCGCAGTGCAGAAAACATAAAATCCCTCCAATAAATAATTTATAGATTTATTTTACCATAAAACGTCTCTTTTATTGGTACTATAGTATTGTTTTTTGAAGAATGAAAGGAACGAGAAATATGTATAAAGTGATTTATATGAAAGCAGATTACGAGCCATGGTGGCAATTTGATGGCTGGGAAGAGCATATTGTCCGCGAGCGAGAATTTGCTAATAAATTTGAGGCGGAGCGCTTTTTAAAGCAGGCACTTGCAACGATGAGTGAACAATACCCGCATCAAGAGCATCGTAAGGAACGTTTTTGGGCATTTTGGACAGAAGAAGAAATTGCCTTTTGTGAATCATGTGATGATGACATCCAAACGTATCATGGCATTATTTGGCAAAAATCGTAACAATAATTTTTGATATTTTTAGGAAAATTTTGAATTTTATTTGACAACGTCTATCAGCGTGATATACTTATTTCAACAAATGAAATTCTGATTGACCGCGAACTTCCATTCACATATTACAAAAAGTGATCGGCTTGTCTTCAACGGTACTTTATGTAATATGTGAATTTTTGTTTTGCGTAAATTTCATTTTTTGTTTGTTCATTTTATTTTTGGAGGTTTTTTCACATGAAACAAGGTACAGTTAAATGGTTTAACGCAGAAAAAGGTTTTGGCTTCATCGAAGTAGAAGGCGAAAACGACGTATTCGTACACTTCTCAGCAATCCAAGGCGAAGGATTCAAATCTTTAGACGAAGGTCAAAAAGTAGAATTTGAAGTAACTGATGGCGCTCGTGGCCCACAAGCTGAAAACGTTGTAAAACTTTAATTCTTAACTATTTTAAGGGAGGAAGTTTCCGCTTTACTCCCTTATTTATTTATTATAAAGGGCAGCATGTATGCTACCTTTTATAATATGTAAATCAAGATTTGCGTATTAATTTTTTTTATATTTTTGGAGGTTTTTTCACATGAAACAAGGTACAGTTAAATGGTTTAACGCAGAAAAAGGTTTTGGCTTCATCGAAGTAGAAGGCGAAAACGACGTATTCGTACACTTCTCAGCAATCCAAGGCGAAGGATTCAAATCTTTAGACGAAGGTCAAAAAGTAGAATTTGAAGTAACTGACGGCGCTCGTGGCCCACAAGCTGAAAACGTTGTAAAATTCTAATTTTATGTATAAGAGATGAAGCAATGGCTTCATCTCTTTTTTTGTCGAGAAAAATAGAGAATTAAGGTAAACTAATGATTGAAAGGAAAGGAGGCCCAGTGTGCTATGGTATCATTTCTATTGACCTCGCTTCGCTTATTTAAAGCGATTTTACATATGATGCGCCGCAAGTTATTTTGGTCTGTACTGACGACCTTAGGGTTTATTTTGCTATCGGGTACATTATTTTATCATCAAGTAGAGAACTGGCATTTTCTCGATTCATTTTACTTTGCTTTTACGACATTAATGCCAACAGGTCTTAATACTGGACTCTCGCCATCTACAGGTTTTTCCAAAGTGTTTACGATGATTTATTTGGTAGTCGGAACAGGAGCGATGTTATCGATGCTTTTATTAATAGGCTCTGCTGTATTAACATTTGAAAAAAAAGAAATGAAGCAGGAGTCTAAAAAAAGTGATTGAGCGCTCCGTAAAACGGGAACAGTTTGAGTAAGAGGTGATAACTATGCTTGAAACATTAAAATCAGATCCACGCCTACAAGCAATTGTTGTAACAGGTGTTGTATTAATCGGCATTGCGTGGCTATCCGATAAGATGGATATTGATTTAACGTAAGGGGTTGCGAAAGCAATTCCTTTTTTAATTGCGAAAAAACGTGTCTGAAATAGAAAATGATTGAATTTTCTAATTAATGGAAGTATACTCATTGTAAACATACCTACCGGTTAGTATGTAAGAGGAGGGCTTTTAATGGAGTTTATGTATTCAGAGAAAGTACAAGCATTACAGGCACGTGTAACACAGTTTATGGAGGAGTTTATTTATCCGAATGAAACACTGTATGAGGAACAGCTTACCGCACAAAAAGACCGTTTTGGTGCAATTCCACCAATTAAATTAGAATTGATGCAACGTGCAAAAGAAGCTGGATTATGGAATTTATTTTTGCCGGATAGTACATACGGAGCCGGGTTAACAAATTTAGAATATGCACCACTTTGTGAAATTATGGGACGTTCTGCTTTAGCGCCTGAAGTGTTTAACTGCAATGCGCCAGATACCGGTAATATGGAGCTGCTTGAGCGTTATGGCACCGAGCAACAAAAAAAGCAGTGGCTTGAGCCGTTATTAGAAGGCACAATTCGCTCTTGTTTTTCAATGACAGAGCCAGATGTTGCGTCAAGTGATGCGACAAACGTCGAGGCGTCCATCGTACGAGATGGCGATGAATACGTTATAAATGGGCGCAAATGGTGGAGCTCTGGTGCTGGGGACCCGCGCTGTACGATTTCGATTGTTATGGGAAAAACCAACCCGGATGCACCGCGTCATGAGCAGCAGTCGATGATTTTAGTGCCGATGGATACACCAGGATTGAAAATAGAGCGTATGCTATCAGTATTTGGCTATGATGATGCACCACATGGGCATGCGGAAATCACGTATACAAATGTACGTGTGCCCGTTAGCAATGTCATTTGGGAAGAAGGCAAGGGCTTTGCGATTGCGCAGGGACGACTTGGACCTGGGCGAATTCATCATTGTATGCGTCTTATTGGGGCAGCAGAACGAGCGCTTGAGGAAATGTGTAAGCGTGTCGAGGCGCGTGTGGCGTTTGGCAAGCCGCTAGCAGCACAGGGAATTGTGCAAACGTGGATTGCGGAATCACGTATGGAGATTGAGCAGGCACGTCTTTTAACATTAAAAGCGGCGTATATGATGGATACGGTCGGCAATAAAGCGGCTAAACAAGAAATAGCGATGATTAAGGCAGTAGCGCCACAAATGGCATTGAATGTTATTGACCGAGCAATTCAAGCATTTGGTGCGAAAGGCGTTAGTGACGATACACCGCTTGCCTTTTTATGGGTGCAGGCACGTACACTGCGCTTTGCAGATGGTCCGGATGAGGTACATAAGGCGCAAATTGCAAAATTAGAGCTACGAAAATATGCGACACAGAAAGCGAGTGTGAACTAAATGGAGATGTTTCGTTTAGATGGGCAAACAGCGATGATTACAGGTGGCGGCCGCGGACTTGGCGCACAAATTGCACAGGGCTATGCGGAAGCGGGCATTCAAAATCTTGTCTTATGCTCACGTAAGCAGGAGGCATGCGAGGAAACGGCGGCACAGTTGCGTAGCACATATGATGTCAATGTGTTAGCACTTGCCTGCGACGTGACGGATGCTACGAGCGTGCGCGAGGCAGTCGAGCAAACAATTGAAGCGTTTGGTCAGCTCGATATTTTAGTGAATAATAGCGGTGTCTCATGGGGAGCCTCTTTTTTGGAGATGCCACTTGAAGCCTGGAATAAGGTTGTTGACACGAATATGACGGGAAGCTTTTTAATGAGCCAGGCAGCAGCAACGGTTATGCAAAAGCAAGCGCAAGGTGTCATTTTAAATATTGCATCGATTGCAGGTTTTGGCGGCACACCACCTTTTATGGAAACAGTCGGCTACAATGCGAGCAAGGCGGGCATTATTGCGATGACAAAGGATTTAGCAGTGAAGCTTGGGCGCTACAATATTCGCGTCAATGCACTTGCACCAGGTTTTTTTCCTACAAAAATGTCGACGGCGCTTATTGAGCACGGGCAATCGTATATTGAAGGGCATACACCACTTGGCCGTTTAGGCGGTGCGGAAGATTTAAAAGGTGCGGCTATTTTCTTAGCATCACCTGCAGCGAGCTATATTACCGGCGCAATATTGCCAGTTGATGGCGGTATGAGCACGTATTAGGGAGGGCTTTAGATGAAGGAACAACTTGTGGCAGAAAGTGTGCGCTTATTTGAACAACGTGGTTTTACGAATACATCCTTGCAAGACATCGTCGAAGCACTCGGTGTGACAAAGGGAACCTTCTATTATTACTTTCCGACAAAAGAAGCGCTTTTAATGACAATTCATGAAAGCTATATTGATTCGCTACTCGATAGGCAGCAGCGGGTTTTAGCGCAGACAAAAGATGTGCGTACACAATTACGCCATATTGTGCAGCTATTAATAGAAGATATTCAAACACATGGGCAACAAGGGCGCGTCTTTTTTCGCGAAATTCGGCATCTTGATGAGACGAACGGGGCACGTATTCGTGATAAGCGACGTCAGTTTCGCATCGTACTCGAGCAAGTCATTGCCAATGGTGTAGAGAATCGCACATTTCGTCACACATTGCGCCCGGATATGACAGCGTTTGCGATTTTAGGTATGACCAATTATAGCTATCAATGGTATCAGCCAGATGGCGAGATGGCACCGCAAGATTTAGCTGATTATTATGTCACATTATTGTTAGATGGAATGGAGGAAAGGCCATGAAAGATACGATTGATGTACGCACAGGAGAAGAGCTCGACATAGTAAAATTAGAAGCATTTATTCAACAGCATAAGCCAGCGCTTGGGCGGCTACGAACATATGAACAATTCGGCGCCGGTGCATCGAATTTAACGTATGCGCTCACATTTGAAGGGGGAGAGTATGTACTACGTCGTCCACCACTTGGCCCTGTTGCACCCAAAGCACATGATATGGCGCGTGAATATACGATTTTATCGATGCTACAGCCACATTTGAAACAAGTGCCGACACCGCTTCTTTATTGTGAAGATACAGCTGTCCTCGGTGCACCATTCTTTTTAATGGAAAGAAAGCGTGGCATCGTGCTCGATACAAAAATGGATGGCACGTATGACGAACTACTTGGTCAGCGCATTTCAGAATTAATGCTTGATTTGCTCGTATCACTGCATGCCATTGATTATAAGGAAACAGCGCTTTATGATATGACGAAGGCAGAAGGGTTTTTAGAGCGCCAAGTGCATGGCTGGATTGCGCGCTATGATAAGGCAAAAACCGATGATATTAAAGTAGTGGATGAATTAACGCTTTGGCTTAAAAATCATATACCCGATTCATCGGATGCGACGATTATTCATTATGACTTTAAATTGAATAATGTCATGTTCAATGACGATTTCTCAGACATTATTGGGTTGTTTGATTGGGAAATGACGACAGTTGGGGACCCGCTTGCGGACTTAGGTGTTATGATGAGCTACTGGGTTACCGAGCAGGATGAGGATACGCTAAAATATATGCTCGGCAAACCACCCGTTACCGTACTCCCAGGATTTTATACGCGCGAAGAAATGATTGCGCGCTATGCTGAAAAAAGTGGGCGCGATGTATCGGCGATGCCTTACTATATAACCTTTGCCTATTTTAAATTGGCGGTCATTGGGCAACAAATTTACGCGCGCTATTGTCATGGGCAGACGCAAGATGCACGCTTTGAACAGTTTGGACAACTCGTGAAAAATCTTATGCAGCATGCCTTAGCACAGACGAAATAACAAGAAAAGAAGAGGCTGGGACAAAACCCTAGCTAAAGAAAGGACTTCGGCAAATGAAGATGCCGAAGTCCTTTTTATCTGTAATTTTTTTGTTTTTGTATAGAATAAA
>NZ_JBHUOR010000027.1:0-9374 GCF_042686175.1 Kurthia populi
ATTCGTTCAATGAGGTGGGCAATCTCCGTCATCGTAATGCCTTTTTGAAACAAGTGAATGACCGTATTTTCAAGCGTATCGTTCGAGCGTTTATACGGCGCAATCATCTGTTGACGAAAATCGCCATTGCGATCACGTGGGATTGCCAGCTTTAAGTCGCCATACTCCGTGTGCAGCGTGCGTTCGTACACACCATTTCGTGAATTCCCAGAGTTAAAGCCGATACGGTCGTATTTTTCATCGTCCAAAAACGCCGTTAACTCCTGCGCTAACAGCGTATTGACTGCTTTTTCAAGATGACTACGAAAAACTTCACTGATATTGCCATTTTGCGCTAGCGTTTGAATGATTTCTGTCGTAAACTTATCCATAGGAAGACCCTCTTTCTAGAATTGGTTGTGGTGACTTTATTCTACCAAGAATTGGGTCTTCTTTTTTTATGGTTTTTTTTCATTTACACAAAATATTTTACGCTCTCGTCTTTTTATTTCTACTTAAAAACCTTAAATATTTATAATGGTAAATTTGATATTTTCCTATTTCAAAATTTATAAAATATCAAATTATTCTTTTTTAACACATTATAATATACTGATATAGAAAAATTAAATTTATTGAAAACATTTAATGAAGTCCATGAGAAACCAACAGTTCTACAGCATTGGAAAATTGGATGGAGTTTAAAAGCTTTAAAAGTAGCTTACAACAGTCTTCCAAAATCGATTAAAAATAAATTTGGTTCTCAAGCTAAATTTTTAGCAGTGGTTGGAGCTTTTGAACATTTTACTGGAGATATTCAAGCTAAAATCATTAAAGAATTAACAGCACAAGGATTTAGTAAAACTCAAGCAACTATTGTGGCGAAAACTATCACATTTTTAGCTTTTTAATTAACTGTATACTAAATTATATAGGAGGAATAAAATGCTAGTAAATATCATAGGAAGCAGCTCAATTTTACTTTTATTAGTTATGATTATCTTAAATACGTCTCTAAGCAAGATTATCACTGTATTATTCGTTAGTTCGGTACTTTTATTTCTAGTACGAGTATTTGTAGAAGGCAGTAAATTATCAAGTGCTTTTACAGAATCTTTTGGGATTCTAAGTATTGTAGGATTTATTTGTGTAATTATTCATTTTTTAAAGCGAAAAAAAACTTCAACTAATTAATAATCTGTATTAAAAAAGCCCCTGTATCTTCTACATTATTATGAAAGATAAGGGGCTTTGTTTTATACTTTTTCTACATTTTCCTTCTTAGCTGTTAGATATGTTTTAGATTTGGTTTTTAAACGATACACATTTTCTACTTTAATAATTTCTGTGACAGTAAACGCTGTGCTCACTTTAAGCGTTTGAATACGTTTAGACTCATTGAATTTAACGCTATCGTATTCGCCACATTCTTTAATAACACGATACAATCCTTTAGGTGCATTTGATTTGTAATACTTCTCTGTATTCGAGTTACCAACCAGTGTGACGGTATCACTTTAAGCCCTAAATATTCCGCAATGCCATCTGCAATAGCGTAGCCTTGCGATGCTAACCACGCTGAATTGCGCATATATTTAATATCAATTGTCGAATCCATAAAGCCACCTTCTGTTAAAATAGCCGGCATTGAAGTATCACGTAACACTTGGTAATTCGCATGTTTTGCACCACGATTTTGTAGTCCAGTAGCCTTTACTAAACGTTTATGCACGATGTTCGCAAGTTTGGTTGCTTTTGTTGCAGACGCTGAAAGACTAAATGTTTCTGTACCGTCCCATTTATTAGACCATATATTTGTGTCCGCATTGTGGTGGCACGATAGACATTGGCACCCCAGTTGTTTGCTCGCTTTGCACGTGTTCATAAAGCAACATCTGTACGGCCTGTTGCATCATCTATGTGCAATGTTTGAATGTCATATTGATGGAATGATGAAAGAAAGATACGCAAGCCTATCAATTAATGCGAGTAACTATTCAAAATATTTGATGGGTACGCGCCTGTCGTTGATTATTTAAAAACAGCGACACGTCGCATTCGTGAAAAAATTTCACTGACAAAACAGCTGCACACGTATATGCTACGTTACACACATATTAGTTTTTTGGATGAAGCTAGTGTAGATTTGCCTTATGAATCGTGTTGGCCATAAATTATCAAAGTTATACTATTTTTTTGATACTGCTTTTCAAAAATTTATTTATAAGAAAGACGACTTTTTTCGACATTTTTATTTTATATATATTTTTGTTATTTCCCGAATTTTAAATGCTTTCTTAAAATCCTCCCAGGAATTTAATATACATAATTATGAACACTAAATTATCTTTATCCTTTAATATGCAGATAAAAAATACCATTTATTCCTTATAAATATAAATTTATTGAAAAAAGAGTACTATATTTCACTTTATAATAATTTTTATGTAACAGACGTTTAAAGCTTATTTTTAGGCGTTTTAAGCGTCTTTTCGACACTAATTCATACAAATTGTCGATTCTTGTCTTATGTACGGTAAAAAGGCTTAAAAAGCTCTTTTAAAAAAATAAAAATCCGCGAATGAAAATCATCCGCGAATTTTTATTTTTTACCATTGGAATAACTTCTTACGAACAAGTGAATCAAAGTGGCGATAAAGTAGCGATACACTTTCTACCAACTCTTCAATTTCTGCATTAGAATAATTCCATGCGTTTTCACCATCATCCATAATAACGAGCATTTGATTTATGTACAATTCATAAATTGCTATAGCATCTGCAAAACAATCAATTTCTGATTGTTGAGCGACTTCTTTATCTTTCATGCTATCAAATACGTTTAATGCTTTTTGAAGTTCCTCTGTCACAGCTTGGCGATCACCAATTTTAACTGTTGGTGTTGGAACTTCTCGTAAGCTAGAAAAACGTTTAATACGTTTATTTTTTCTATGTTTCTCTAATAATTCTTTTGTAGAATGCATCTCAATTCCCCCAACAAAAATGTGTTCAGTTGTCTAGTCTTTCATGTTTGTACCCTACAATATCATAGTTTTTTAGTATAACGCAACCAGTATCAAAAAAATTCAGTGTTCATCATTAGAATTCCAACTTTAGATATATCATTCACAAATTTATACAAAATTTTTTATATTTAAGTAAAATTAACTATTTTTTATCCTTTTTATTCAAAAAACACTCAAAAAAAAAGAGTTAATTACTTTATTAACGTAATGTTTTTTTTATAAACACTGAAATAAGCTCATTTCTAAATTAATCTACTTTACCTACAAAAATTTTATTAAATTAACGTTTTTTATTTTAAAAGTTGCTTATTCTTTATAAAAAAACCCTACTAAATAAACATTTATACACGTTTTCATTCGATTTTATTCTATAATTCAACTTCTTTTGATATATAAATTTAACTAGTCATCCAATATCATCTCTTATTCGAATTTACAAATTAAAAAAGCCATGCAAAATGCATGACAGTTAACCCGCAATACGGTAATAATTATACCAATTTAAAAAATCAAAACGTTTAATTACATTAAGCACGCATGGCGTTTGTTCTAAACGTTCTAATTTACGATGTTCACTTGCAAATTCTTCTTCCACCCTCATTGTCATATATGGTAATTTACGTTGTGATTTACGTGAGCGCAAATTTTCTGAACGAGCCCCTGCAAATACATATTGCAAATCGTATTGCGCAAAAGCTGTATACAATATTTGTTCTTTCGCTAAGAAATTATAACCTTTTCCCCAATAAGGTTCTGCAATCCATGTGCTCATATGACATGTCTTTGTCACTTCATCAATATTTTTTAATGTGATAACGCCTATTAATTGATGTTGTTCATCTCGAATTATACGTGAATAAAAATGACCTTCCATTTCTTCAAGTTGCATCGTACGTATGAACTGAATCATGGCTTGAGGTGTACAATCTTCAGATTTTAGTGCTAATGCACACCGTACAGATGGTGTAGCAATCATAGATGCTAGTTCTGCAGCATATGAAATATCATGCGGTTGTAAAAAAACTTTAATCATTGTAGTTCCCCCCTACTCTACATTGGAGAGCTTCCCGATGACCTGCTTCGCCAGCTTATGATCCTCCTCTAAATTTAGAATATCCTTCGCGAGACGTAGTGCTTCCTGTTGTGAAACGAGTGTAAGCGATTCTGTATATAAAAATAATAAATCTTCTAACGGACCTATTTCCTGATAGCTTGTAATTTCAATTGCTTTACGTGCATGGCACGCTGCCGAAACGTACGCACCTTCTATAAAACTAAGACTGCTTGTCAGTAATTTATAAGCAATTCCATGCAATTTCCAAGATTCCAATTCGATAAGTAGTAAGTTGATGAATGTATAATTGGCGATAGATTCATTTTCATACGCCAAATATAACATTTGCTTTTCTAATTCATCATATGAAATTGTTTGTGCTATATGAAATGCTTGTTCAAAATCGCCCTTTATCAAATAATCCTCTAAATCACTATTCATCGGTATACTCCTTTTTTGTAATTCTATGTCTATCATACAAAAAATGTGACGTTTCTTTCAATTCTTTCCCCTTACTATTTTCCCTATTCAAAAAAAATAAAACACACCCTATAATCATTTTATTTTTCGGTACTTCTTGTAATAATAGGCATTAAAATCTACTCACATTTATAATCGTTACTTTGATTTTAGTATTTTTTCTTAAGGACGTTTAAAAAAGAGCATTTCTGTCTATAAATTACTATGATATTAGAAGGGGATGATTGTCATGAAGGATAAAAATACAGCATTTTTTTATATAGGAATTATGTTTTCTTTATTTTTAACGTTAGTGTTTGCACCGATTACAAGCTTGTTCATTCAAATTCTCTTACTTTTAACCACTCTATTAATGGCTTATAATGCTTACTGTATGTATAAACGCGTAGCTTATATAAAGTCCGATTCGCCATTTGAGGACTTTTTTACTTCTAAATAAAAGTAAATGCAGCAGCTTATACTACATATTCGTTTTACTTCATGTTGCATCATACTAAAATAGCGACAATCCAATTAAACGGATTGTCGCTATTTTAGTATGATGCACAAATTAGGATTTATAGTTCATTATAAGAAAGGTGTACAATACCTGTCACAGTATTATTTTTTTCATTAATATAGTCTTCAAGCTCCATTTCTACAGAATATGATACATGAATACCGCATTCACAAAATGTCGCTGGAATATCGCCAACAAATAGTTCCCCGTTCACTGTTGGATATATTTTTGAAGTTAGTATTTTTTCTTTTTTGCAGGCACATGTTCCGCAAATCATTTTTCCACCTCGTTGCATACTTCTAATATTACATTATTATAGACCTGAATTTATTCCTCTGTCAATCAAAGCCTAATTAACTATTCATTCAAAATATAAAATTATTTATATTCATTTTTCAAAACATAAAAAAGGTATTATTTACTCATAAAAAAGAGTTATCATACTAAGATGTTAACTCTACTCTTTACTAATAGATGCTGTTATTTTTTATTATTTTGACGCATTTCGGTCATTTGACGCCACATAGAGCCTTTTGCATCTTCGCCTTGCGTAATACGCTCGATTGCCATTTTAATTTGTAGTTTTACCTCAAATTCTTTGTCATTACTGGCTTCTTCTAATGCAGGTAGCGAAGCTTCTGTACCTGTTTCATATAAGAACATCGCTGCACGCCAACGAACTAATTTATTTTTATCCTTTAATGATTCTTGCATTGCTTCTTCAAATTCACCGAAGCTTAAATCACTCATGCAATCACCAGCTGTACGACGAACTGAGGCGGATTTGTCTTTCAATGCTTCAATTAAATAAGGTACAACAATTGTATTTTCAATCATACCAAAATAAACGGTTGCAAGACGGCGAATCGACATTTTTTCATCTCTTAAAGCAGCTTCTAATAACGGAATATCATCTAGTTCTGGATCAGGAATTTGATCAAGTAATTGAAAACGTTTTTCCCAATCATCTACTTGGAATTCCTCTAATGAGATTTTACGTTTTCTCGTTGGAACTGTACGATTTTCTCGGCTCGCTGTAACAAGTTCCTCGATGCGATTATCTGGAAATGCAGCTTCTAGCTCTTGTACTAACGAAATACCTACCTTTTCTTTGTCGCCATAACGAACACCGTAATCAACCCATTTACGTTGCATAATATAGTTTTCGTCATCTTTCATCGCTTCTGAAAAGGCATCAACAAAACGTTTAGATAAGCCAAAACGTTTTTCTTCCATATTATCAAAGACTTTTACTTGTAATGGGATACCATTAAACATTTGAACATGTACATAGGCTTCACCAAAATGATCTACTGAGCCATTTGTAGAGGTAGCTTCTGCTTCTTCACCAAAAACTTGGCGAACAGCTATTAAAATGGTTTCCCAATCAAATTTACCAATACGTTCTACAGCTAGAAAATCAGCTACATGATAAATGCCCTTTACGCCGTCGATTTTCATAATTTCCTGAATAATCTCAGGTGCTGTTTCAACAGTGGTCTTATTGTAATTATGCGCTGTGCCAAATGGTAACTCTTGGTCTAAAATAACTTTCATTGTATTTGGACTTGGTGTCGGTTCAATTGATTTGATATGCATTCAAAAATCCCCCTTTTATCCATTTACTATATCATTTAGATAATCATAACGTTCACTTAAATGCTCATACTGCTCGTTTAGTTCTTCTAATTCAATCGTTAAACGTTGTAATAAAGTGAAATCTGAACCTGCTTTTGAAATTTGCTCTTCGTGTTCCATAATATCATTTTCAACGTTTTCAATATTTTTTTCAATGTCTTTCCATTCTTTTTGTTCTTTAAAGCTAAGTTTTTTCTTTTCTGTTTTAAGTTGTTTTTCTTTTACTTTTTCAACTTTTTCTTCTTTTGGGGCGTGTTGTTTTTCAGCATGTTTTTTTGCTAAAAAATCGGTATAAACATCTAATGATTCTTCTAATCCGCCTTGACCATCTAACACCCATAATTTTTTAGCAATACGGTCTAGGAAAAATCGGTCATGCGAAATTGTCACAACAACGCCTGCAAAATGCTCAATAAAATCTTCAAGAACCGATAATGTCTCGATATCTAAGTCATTTGTAGGTTCATCTAGTAAAAGTACATTCGGCTGTTCCATTAATAATTTTAATAAGTGGAGTCGTTTTTTCTCGCCACCAGATAATTTTCCAATTTGTGCGCCATGTGAGTGCATTGGGAATAAAAATCGTTCAAGCATTGCTGCTGCTGAAAAATGCTCGCCATTTACATCTTTAATATCATTGGCCGTTTCACGAATGTATTCAATCATACGTTGATTGGAATCCATCTCTGGTAAATGCTGCGTAAAGTGTGCGACCTTAACCGTCGAACCAACTTCAATTTCACCACTGTCAGGAAGGATTTCTCCAGCTAACATTTTTAATAATGTCGATTTCCCCGCACCATTTGGTCCAATAATCCCAATATGATCACCTTGTTGTAATAAGAAATCAAATGATTGAATTAAATGCTTCTCACCAAAGCCTTTTGTCACTTGTTGTCCTTCAATTACTTTTTTACCAAGACGTGTTGTCGCAAGGTTCATTTCTAAATCCGTTTTTGAATTATCTTTTTGTAGTGTGTCTGATAATTGTTCAAAGCGTTGAATACGTGCCTTTTGTTTTGTAGAACGTGCCTGTGCACCACGTCGAATCCATTTTAATTCCGAACGATAGCGATTTCGATTTTTTGCATCTGTCGCAGCGTCCATTTCTTCACGAATCGCTTTTGCTTCTAAATATGCACCATAATTACCACTATGTTTATATAATGTTTGATTCGCTAATTCAAAAATTTGTGTTGATGTACTATCCAAGAAGTAACGATCATGCGTAATAATAATTGCAGCACCTTTCAAACGATTAATCATATCCGTTAGCCATTCTGTTGATTCTACATCTAAATGGTTTGTTGGTTCATCAAATAAATATAAATCTGCTGGTTCAATTAATGTTTTCGCCAGTGCAACACGTTTTTGTTGTCCACCTGATAATGTGCCTACTAATGCTTCGTAATCGCTAATACCGAGTTTCGTTAAGGCTGTTTTTGCAAGCGCATTAATATCCCAGCCATTTTCTGTATCCATACGTTGCTGAAGTTTAAATAATTGTTGTTGTACACGCTCATTCATTGGGTCAGCATTTAACGCTACTAGTGCTTCTTCATAGGCTTTATTTAATGTAATAACCGGAGAATCTCCTGTAAATACCGCTTGTAGCACGGTTAATTTTGTATCAAATACTGGATTTTGTGGGAGGTATGCAATACGATAATTTTTAGGATGGTCGATATCAATAGCGTCTGTTTCTAATTCCCCTGCTAAGATAGCCATTAATGTTGATTTCCCTGTGCCGTTAATACCAATTAACCCTGCACGTTCTCCTTCGACCAATGTTAAATCAATATTATTAAACAGCGTTTTATCCCCTACTGTTTTTGTGAAATTTGATACGATTAAGTGACTCATATTTTACCTTCTCTTTCTGCGCTCAATTGTTGTAAAAACTGTACCATAAATTTATGGCGTTGTGACGCTAATTTTTTACCATATGCTGTCGTCATTAAATCTTTTAACTTTAATAGTTTCTCGTGAAAATGCGTCACAACAGCGCTATCTTTTGCACGATATGCTTCCTCAGATTCATATGTATGCATCTCTTCATCATCATTATAAATCAAACTTCCATGCGCACCACCGAATATAAAAGCACGTGCAATACCAATTGCCCCTAATGCATCTAATCGGTCAGCATCGCGAACAATTTTCATTTCAATAGTCGTTGCTTCTAGCTCATATCCACCACGATAAGAAACCGCCGCAATTGTTTCTTTAACTTGTTGCTGTTCATCATCTGATAATAATAGTTGCGCCAAAATAGTTGCTTCTATGTCTTTAGATGTTGCATATTTTGCATCACTGACATCATGTAATAAAACTGCTAATTCAATAATTTTTTCATTAGCAGTTGGTTCTGTTTCTGCAATTGCACGAGCAGTCGCTAACACCCGCTGTATATGTTCAAAATCATGACTCGCATCAAATGAAGCATACACTTCTTTTACAAGTTTGCTACATTGTTCAGTAGTTGTCATCTTCTCACCTCATCTCTACCATTATACATGGAAACTGTTTAAAATAGAGTATGATTACATATAGCTAAAGCATCTTTGCTTTTTATATATATTCATTCATAAAAAAAGAGACTGTGACATAAGTGAAAATTCCAGCCTTTAATAGAGAAGGTGATGTCGAATTTGACATCACCTTCTCTATTTTTATGTATAAATTGGGAATTACCATT
>NZ_JBHUOR010000028.1:0-1090 GCF_042686175.1 Kurthia populi
CCGTCATCTCCACACTTCCAATCTATATTGTCTAATATAGATTATCCGTTATTAGTGGGGAATTTTTAAACGGTATTATCGAGAATTTTAACAGCGATTATGACAGTAATCTTACGTATTAAAATAAATGTCTCCAACTACACAATAGTCTAGTCATCTCTATTTAACTTATACTTTGAAAAAAATTGTTAATACAATAGCGTCCAATATGTAATCACTTATTCATCGAATAATATAAAAAAAGAAGATGTACAGTCAATGCACATCTTTTCTATCTTTATTAATCTATTTTAGAACAAACAAAAAAGCGAATGCAATTTGCACTCGCTTAATATGAGTCATGCAGGATTCGAACCAGCGACCCTCTGATTAAAAGTCAGATGCTCTACCAACTGAGCTAATGACTCATGGTGCCGGCGAAAGGAGTCGAACCCTCGACCTACTGATTACAAGTCAGTTGCTCTACCAACTGAGCTACACCGGCATATGAAAATGACCCCNAATAGAATTATAAATTAATGGTGGGCCTAAATGGACTCGAACCATCGACCTCACGCTTATCAGGCGTGCGCTCTAACCAGCTGAGCTATAGGCCCATTAAAAAATGGTGGGTTTGGACGGAATCGAACCGCCGACACTTAGAGCTTCAATCTAATGCTCTACCAACTGAGCTACAAACCCACAATAAATTTTTAAAATGGCGGTCCGGACGGGACTCGAACCCGCGACCTCCTGCGTGACAGGCAGGCATTCTAACCAGCTGAACTACCGGACCGTATTAAAATAAAAATGGAGGAGGTAGAGGGATTCGAACCCCCGCGCGGTTTGACCCGCCTGTTGGTTTTCAAGACCAATCCCTTCAGCCAGACTTGGGTATACCTCCAAAGGATTATGGCGGCCGAGGGGATCGAACCCCCGACCTCCCGGGTATGAACCGGACGCTCTAGCCAGCTGAGCTAGGCCGCCATAATAAATAATATAAAATTGGTGGAGCCTAGCGGGATCGAACCGCTGACCTCCTGCGTGCAAGGCAGGCGCTCTCCCAGCTGAGCTAAGGCCCCATTACTAAATGGTCGGAATGACAGGATTC
>NZ_JBHUOR010000029.1:0-37551 GCF_042686175.1 Kurthia populi
ATAACCAACGCTTTACAGCCAAAATGGAGCAGAAGTTAAAACGTGAGCAACGCAAATTATCCCGTCGCTACGAGCAAGCGAAAAAAGAGGGTCGTGATTTACGTGCGTGCATGAACTACCAAAAGCAACGTCGTAAAGTGGCTCGTTTGCGTGAGCGTGTCGCGTTTCAACGAGAAGATTTTTTAAATAAACTGTCAACAGCATTGATTCGTCACTATGACGTCATCTGTCTTGAAGACTTAAACACAAAAGGCATGTTGAAAAATCATAAGTTGGCAAAAGCGATAGCAGATGTGTCATGGTCTTCTTTTGTACAAAAACTGATGTATAAGGCGAAATGGTTCGGTAGAAAAATTGTCGAAATCGACAGATTCTTCCCATCGAGCCAAATTTGTCATACTTGCGGTCATCGAGATGGCAAGAAACCATTAGCTATTCGTGTGTGGACTTGTTCATCTTGTGGTACGATACTAGACCGAGATATTAATGCAAGTAAGAATATCTTAATCGAAGGATTAAGACNTATCCTGCGGTTTCTTCATTTGGAACATATTCATATAAATCCGCATAAAATATATTTGAAATAATTGGAAATAAATAAAAATTGACAAAATAATTATTTTTGTGATATTATTAAAAATTTGATTAAAACACCAAAAGGTGTTAAGGTTAAGAAAGTTGTTATTAAACGGGGGTGGATGATTTGTTTAAAGTTGGTCAAAATATTATGTATGCAACACAAGGCGCTGGAATCATTACAGGAATAGAAGAACGAGATTTTTCTGGTAAAATTCATCGATATTATGTTATTGGCATGGTAATTAATCGCATGCAGTTACTTATACCTGTAGATAAAATGGTAGATGCACCTATAAGATCGATTACACACATTAAAGCACTGAGAAGTATACTTCATGCTTTTACGCATGGTCAATCAGATCAAATAATTTCTTGGAAAGAACGTTATAATAAAAATACAAATAAAATTAAAACAGGGGATTTAAAAGACTGCGTAGAAGTTGTACGTGATCTAACTCGTATGAGAGCAGAGAAAAAACTTAATACCAGTGAAAAAGATATGCTTGCTCAAGCCCAAAAAATTATGATGAGTGAACTTAATCTTATTAAAGGAATTACACCAGAACAACTGGAAAGCTTTTATTAAATTAATCATTTCTATCTATTAGAAGAAAATAGCCTACTAATAAAATTAATGGAATTAAAAAGAAATAAATTCTATAATTTTCTAGAAATCCCATAATAATAACCTCCAAACAGAGTCTCTTTTTGAGACTTTTATAAATTTATTATTTATCTACCACTATTAATTCAAATTAATCAATAGACAAATACCAATATCTGTTATATAATATATTTAACAAGAAATTAGAACAGCAATAAATTCACTTATTACAAAGTGTACTAGTTGTTAAGTTAGTACTTTTTGTAATATGTGAATTTTTTCTTTCTTAGAAATTACAATCTTATTAAATAACATTATTGGAGGTCATTATATATGACACAAGGTACAGTAAAATGGTTTAACTCAGAAAAAGGATTCGGTTTCATCGAAGTAGAAGGCGGCGCAGACGTATTCGCTCACTTCTCTGCTATTCAAGATGAAGGGTTCAAAACTTTAGAAGACAATCAAAAAGTAACTTTCGATATTGAAGATGGACAACGTGGTCCACAAGCAACAAATATCGTAAAAATGTAATTATAAATAAAAGGGCACCCTTGCAGGGTGTCTTTTTTATTTTAATTAATGAAATTAGCCAGGTGAAGGAGTGGAAATTTATAGAATCAAAAAGACAGAAGTCTTCTGTTTCAGTAAAGAAATTTTTAAACATGTATGGTTTATTTACAATTGGTATCTTAATAGCAACAATATATACTCATTCGATTACTGGAAATGCAGAACAAGGTATATTTTTTGACAGCACTTTGATGATGAGTGATGAAAAAATAACAAGTTTATTATTTTTTCTTTTCATTATAAGTATTATCTATTTTACAATGATCAATGTTTTTTTAAAATCATAAAAAATAAATAGAAATATTAATTTGAAATAAAGTCTCTATAAATAATTAAAAATTGCTTTAGTAGTTTCAATCATCGGCTTATTTAATTAATCTATCAAACTAAATTCTACTCGATTCTAAATTTACAATATGGCGCGATCTAAACTTTTGCTCACTCTAGCAGTGGGCTTTTTTATTTGAACGATAGATTGTCAAATTAACTGCACCATCTCATATTCAAATACATCTTGTATGGTGTTCCGGTTGAGGCACTTTCTTGGTCGATGGTTGATCAATGAAAGTGCTTTTTCTATTTTTGAGGGTGTTAGTTGTCCTAAGTCCATTCGTTTTGGGAAAAATTCGCGTAAAAGACCATTACTATTTTCATTCGTGCCACGTTGCCATGGCGCGTATGGATCAGCGAAGTAAAATGGAATCTCATACTGGGTCTTAAGTTCGGTGTAACAGCTAAATTCTTTTCTACGATCCGTCGTAAACGTTTGAAAACATGGTGTTGGATAACGTGAAATGAGCTGTTCAATGGCCTATTTCATCGATTGCGCCGAGCGATTCGGTATTTGAATGCCGACATAGAAACGTGTTTTTCGCTCGGCGAACGTCGCGATACATCCTTTCGTACCACGCGCTGAAACGACAGTATCTAATTCCCAATGGCCAAACGTTTCACGCGTTTTGACTTCTTTTGGGCGTTGTTGAATCGAGGTTCCAACATTGAAACGACCACGTGTTTCGCGTGGTGCCTGACGTTTTCCTTTTTGCCGAAGTACTTGAAGCGTCACGCGAAGCTTTCCTGAATAAAGCCAACGATAAATCTTTTTGAACGATAGTTTTCCTTGAAATAAGGAACCGATAATCTGTTCAGGAGACCATGTCGCTTTTAGTCTTTCTTCGATAACATTACGCAGTTTGTCGGTAAACTTTGAACGCGCACCGCATTTTTTCTTCTGCGCAGCCGCGTGCCATTGCGCCTTTTCGGCAGACCATTCATTCAGTCGCTTTACTTCACGTGAATCGTTGTATGAGAACGATTCAGATGACGCGCAATGGCACGACAAGAGTACCCTAATCCTTTTAAAACTTCTATTTTCGTACGTTCAGATGTGGTAAGATGACAATAGCTCATTCCATATGGCCCCCTGTTGATTTTGGTGTAGGAACTTTAATTATACAGACTCATATGGAATGGGTCTTTTTTTATTTATTTTGAGTGGTGCACTTAATATTACAATTCGTCGAACAAAAAAAGAGATTGGGACAAAACACGTCATGTTCCCTTTTTAGCGTTCGCAACGAAAAACCGGAACCGCGCCACAGCGCGATTCCGGTTTTTCTTATGCTCCTATGAGAGGTGATTTCTACACGTATGTCCCAGCCTCCTTTATCTTATTTGATTGTAAAGCTTTAACCATTTGATTCAACGGTGATATTTATATTCCGAAAGCTATTATTGAATACTTTCCGGTTTTCATCATTTCTAGAAAATAATCGAGTTTATCAAATTGGTAATATAATTCTTTTTTAGTATATAACTTAGCATCTTTCCCTTGTTCTAAAACAAAAGAATCTGTGGGTATACCTTTAATAATGTCCCTAAATTTTTCAATGCAGTTTATAAAAGAAGGCATTGATTCATTCAATAATACAGTAGGTTTGTATGCGTCTGCATTTGCATTTATTTTTTTGAAATCTTCATCTGCTGTAATAATATCATATATATAATTATTATTTTTTTATAATTGATTAAATCATCAGGAATACTAATCATTTTTTTCCAATTCCTCTTTTTTTGTCGTCCTAAATCAAGACTCTCGTCCATCCACACAATAAAATTAACATCTTTTCCCCAATAAATTTTCTTATTTCTAAAAGGCCAATATCTACAATATTAAATTCTGATTCAGCATCTTCTTTCTTATGTTCATACAAATAAAAAGTATAATCATCTCCGCCACCTAACATTTTTTATATCACCTCTCAATAAGAATACGATAAAAAATAGTACAATTTATAAATATCTTGATAGAAGCAAGACTTCCACAAGAAAATAATATATAACGATTACCCAAAGTAAGAAAAAACAAATATTAACTTTTGGTGGTAATTAAAATAAAAAATAGCGTACTTTGATTTAAATAAAGTATGCTATTTTTTATTTTGAATAAATATGAAAGATATACTAGTGTAACCTCTGTGGTTGCTCTTTTTTATGTACATAAATCATTTGCCGATGTGTTCATTTTAGTTCCCTAATAGTTCCCAAAACTTTTGTATTAAATGTTATGTTTCTAGGGTATTGTTAATTATCGGTATTTGCCTATGAACATTGCTAGAACAATATTCAAAGCTATGTACACGATATAATTGTTCCGTATTGAATCACATATATCATTATGGTTATCATATTGGTCAAATAATTTATATCGCAAAATTTAAGCATTGCGAAGAAACGATAATCCGTGTTACAACACGATTTCTTCCTGGTCTTCCCATTTTCCTGTTACTAAATTCAAGGCATTTTCTTCATCCAGTACACGATAATAAATAGGGTGCATTATTTTTTGTCCATGGAAGTTGTTAACGAAAGAGTAGTGTAAAAATATAATTGGATAAAATAATAATTGTATAAAAAACTGAAATGAAAGGACTGATTCGTTTGAAGATACGTTCAGCAGTACTGAGGAAGCTAGGGGCTAGCACACCGTATAAAGAAAGTCAGCCCATTCAAATTGAAGAATTAGAATTGGATGCGCCGGGTCGCGATGAGGTGCTCGTCAAAATTTTAGCAGCTAGTCTTTGCCATTCAGATTTGTCTGTTGTGAATGGTAGTCGTCCGCGTCCAGTACCAATGGCGCTTGGTCATGAAGCGGCTGGTATAGTAATGTCAGTCGGAGAGGGTGTGACGGATTTTGCGAAGGGGGACCAGGTTATTTGTGTCTTTGTGCCAAGCTGCGGAGAGTGTGTGCCTTGTCAGGAAGGTCGCCCTGCTTTATGTGAGCGCGCGGCGAAATCAAATGAAGCTGGGACCTTATTAAATGGCGGTATTCGGTTACATAATGGGGATGAAAAAATTTATCACCATATCGGAGTTTCTGCTTTTTCTGACTATGCGGTTGTGTCGAAGCAGTCTCTCGTAAAGGTGACGGAAGATTTGACAGCGGAGCAACTAGCCTTATTTGGCTGTGCGGTTATTACGGGTGTTGGTGCTGTCGCTAATACAGCGAAAGTGCCACTTGGGAGCTCAGTTGCTGTCGTTGGCCTTGGAGGTGTCGGTCTTAGCGCGCTACTCGGTGCAATTGCGGCGGGAGCAAGAGAGGTAGTTGCCCTCGATATTAATGATCAAAAGCTCGTTCGTGCAGCGGAGCTCGGTGCAACCGCAACGTATCGCTCAGATGAAGCGGACATTATTGACCGTATTTTAGAGGAAACGAATGGTGGCTTTGATTATGTGTTCGAAACGGCAGGTGTTGTACCGGCGCTTGAGGTGGCCTATGCTATTACGAAGCGAGGCGGTGTTACGACAACGACGGGATTACCCGATCCAAAGGCAACCTTTGCGCTACCGTATGTGACATTAACGGCGAGCGAAAAAATACTAAAGGGCTCCTATGTAGGAAGTGCGGTGCCACGCCGAGACATTCCACATTACATTCAGCTTATGAAGGCGGGAAAATTACCGGTGGATGAGCTGATAGCTAAAACGATTCGTTTAGAAGAGATTAACGAGGGCTTTGACTTACTTGCGAGCGGGGAATATACACGTATTTTAATTTCATTTGAATAAAAAAGGTAGGCAGATAGGATTTATCCTACTGACCTACCTTTTTAAAATGATGTACCTTGATGGAAAAATAATTGCCACGTATCATTGGTTTTGCGCCAAAGGGAGCTACGATGAGAACGACGACCAGAAAATTCTACAGTATCATACAGTGCCTGAATGACTGTGGCAGATAGTTCGTGGATACGGAAGTTCAAAATATCTGGAAGCTCCGTTACGACGGTATTCTCTAGAAGGGCATCGAGTTCAATTCCTTTTGTATAGGTCTTACCTGATGTACCAATTTCATAAAAATCATCGGCTAATAATTGCTCAAAATCCTGACGAGTTCGCTTCATTAAACGGCGTTCAAGTGCAAAAATTTCCTCGTTCATGACAATCACCTCTTTCATTGATAGACGTTGATTTTACCATTTTTGAATAAATGTGTTCAGCTGAAAAAGGAATCGCATTCGCTGCGATTCCTTTTTCTTTATACTTTGCCAGAGACAAGTGTGTTTTTGATTTCGAGTGTACCGACAATTAGCATAATGATGCTAACAGGCACAATCCCGATAAGAAATACCGTGCTATTAATGATGTTTGTGACAAATAAAATTGAAATGATTGCCGCTAATGCGACAAGACCATGAAAATATTTTTCCATTTTACCACGACCTTTATTTAGAATGGACACATCATTTTATTACCCTCATATTAGCATAGTTACTGCCTCTTTGTGAACGATGACGACTTATCAAAAGGAAGTATAAGTGCAAAGTGTAATGAATCATTCGTAGCTGTTGCCGAGATATGACCACCGAGCTGTTCGGTGAGTTTACGCACAATCGCTAAGCCGAGTCCTGTTGACTGTGATTGCTCGTGATAAAAGCGTTCAAAAAGAATCTCTGGCGGCTGTTTTAGCGGCTGAAGTAAAGGGTTTTCAAATGTCATAATGCACTGTGATTCGGTCGTTTGAAGGGAAATTGTTAATGTTTCAGCGCTATGACTCAAGCTGTTTTGCAGTAAATTATCAAAAATTCTTGAGAGCCATTCATCATCACTTAGCAGCCATACATTTTCCTCTATAGTCGCGAATTCGATCCGCATCTTCTGTTGTTCAAATGCGGCATAATGTGCGGCAATTGCTTCGGTCAATAAAGCATCCACCTGGACAGGCTTGAGTGGGGGTGTTTGCTGCTGATTCATCACATAGGCATACTCGAAAAAACTGTGTAGCAATGCTTCAAGGCGCGCGACATGTGCGAGTGCTATTTGATACTTTTGCTGCTGTGCGGCGTCTAAGGCGGAAACATCGAGTAGCTGTAAGGACCCTTTAATGGCGGTTAATGGTGTGCGAAAGTCATGTGAAATATTCGATACGAATTCCTTATAGTAATTTTCCTGCTGTACACTTGCCTGGCGTAGCTGCTGCTCATGTGCTAGCACATCGTTCCAGCTAGCGACGAGTGTATTTAACTGCCTATGCAGCAATTGTAAATGAAGGGGCTGGTTTTGATGTGTGTGCTGCCGTACCATTAGCTGTCGTTGAATCGTACGCAGTTGTTGCTTCATCGATAAAATATAAAAAAGGAGCAGAATCAGAATACTTAGCAACACATAAATTAACATACAGCACCTCCCTTAATGGATATCTGTTTTTCTAAAATATAAGATGGTAATACCAACACAAACACTAATAAAGCGCAACGATACAAGACAAATAGCGAGTAACGATGAATCGGCAGTAACTGTAATGGCATCGCCGCCAAATGGTGTCCAGTTTAGCCAGTTTAAATTATTTGCGGCTAGCTGTCCGCACAATACTGAAATGGCATAAAAAAGGACGATGACAAAGGTTGGCTTTTTTAAGAAAAAGGCGAGCATCACGGCAAGTGATGTTTGGCCTACGTACACAATGATGAGGCTTAATAGTAACGCAACTGCTGTTGAGATTTGTGTCGTACTATTCATCGCGCTAATCATACCGCCCATTGGGACACCGAATGTATAAGGCGCATCTGCATAAAAAATCCAGAAGCTAGCGGCAACAAATGGTAGTAAATACAGGCACATGAAGAGCCAATACACGATAAATTTACTCGTGACAATTTGTGCGCGAGAATGCCCTGCACTAATCGTATGCTGCATTGTACGATTATCAAAGTCATTGGAAATGAGTAAGGTGGCAAGGACGGCGCCAATAAGTGTGACAACGTTTAAATCTGAAAAGAAAAAGGCAATGCCACCAAGTGAGGATTCGCTGGCACCAATGCGTTTTAAAAATAATAGCATAACAAGAGCACAGACGACACTTGCTGCAAATAAGAGCCATGTTGTGCGCGCGCGGCTCAGTGAAAAGCAATGTGCACGAATTAAATTAAACATGTGCAGCACCTCCAATAACCGATAGGAAATAATTTTCGAGCGTATCCCCGTGGCGGTAAAAGGCTGTCAATAAAGCGCCCGCTTCGATTAATTGGCGCGATAATTCACTAAGCGACGCAACCTCATCGAGCACCTTAATGCCACCATTTTCGAGTACGACAAGCTGTTCATAGCCTAAATACTCGAGCACCGTCACCGTATGGGCTGTATTGTCACTTTCAATATATAAATAATGCTGACAGGCTTTTTCGAGTTCCTCATGAGTCAATGTTTGTACGAGCATCCCTTGATGCATAATAAAATAATCGGTTGCTGTTTGAAATAATTCCGGTAGATTATGACTCGAAATTAAAATCGTCATATTGCGTTCTTCGACTAATTTTTTTAGCAATTTCCGTATTTCAACGACACCGATTGGATCGAGCCCATTGACTGGTTCATCTAATAAAAGAAAATCTGGATTGCCGACAAGTGACAAGGCAATGCCTAGACGCTGCTTCATACCAAGTGAAAAATCCTTCGTTTTTTTATGCGCAACATTTGGCAGACCAACGAGCGTCAGTAATTCCGTTTCGAGCGCCTTGTTTGGAATACCTCGTAATAGGCGCGCATGGCGTAGATTTTCCTGTGCCGTCATATGCTCAATGAGTGCAGGGGCTTCAATCATGCTACCGATTTTTTGCTGTTGCTTTCGTAAGTTTACATCATCAAATAAGCGAATACTGCCAGACGTCGGTGCTGTAAAGCCACAAATCATTTTCATCAGCGTAGATTTTCCGGCGCCATTTGTGCCGATTAAGCCATAAATATGCCCAAGCTTAATAGTCAATGACACATTATGAACGACGGTGTTTCGACCATATGTTTTTGTTAGCTGTGTTGTTTCTAAAATATTCATAGTAGTTCATCCTTTCATCGCGCTCAGTATAGCGCATGAAGGTCAAGCGAACGTTAAGATAGTGGACGAAGGCGGTAGCCGAGATAGCGAATGGTTTCAATCGCATCAATCGGCTGTAGCTTATGGCGTAAATTACTAATATGCGTTTTAATGGTGCCCTCATCACCTGTATACCCATCATCATGCAGACTCCGAATTAAATTTTCTTTCGTGAAAATTTTTTGCGGCTGAGACATGAATAAATGCAGTAGCGCATATTCTGTCGCCGTCAGTGCAAGTGTACGATTAGCAAGTGTCACAAGCTGCTGTGCTTCATCAAGTGAGATTGTTTGATATGTATAGCGTTTTTGTCGTGTAACCGCCGGACCATATGCGCGGCGCAGTGTTGATTCAATACGTGCGACAACTTCCTCTATATCAAATGGCTTCGTAATGTAATCATCTGCCCCAAGACGTAGTAATTCCACCTTTGTCGTCGTTGCATTTTTCGCTGAAATAATAATGACAGGGATTGTTGATTGCTGACGGAGCTGTGCTAAAATCGTTTCACCATCTACAAATGGTAATGTGAGGTCAAGCAGCACAAGATCATACGTAGTAGAAAGCTGAGTCAGAGCGTGCGCACCATCATAGGCCGTCACCGTTTCAAAGCCCACCTGTTCTAAAATTTCGACTAATACATTGCTGACATCTCGTTCATCTTCAATAATTAAAATTCGCATAATATCGCTCCTTTAACTATGCTTAGTGTAGGAAAAAAATGAAAATTTGTCTATGTGTCTGAGTGTTTAGACCGGTAATTGCACATTTTAAAATGATTTGTATTATGATAAAGAGGACTACTTAAGAATTCAGGTGATACAATGCCAGCTTTAACAATGGATCAAGTGCTCATGCTTGATTCGTACAATGTTTATACAACACCACCCGTGCGTTCACTCTTTACGCTTGACCGCGTGCATAAGCAATTTTTCCAGGAAGATGAAATGGGCGACTTAATGCAGGGGATTACGAATGCGACTTCGAAGGCCGCTGCGATTTCGCATTTTTCAAAGCGCTATGGTCAATTTATTGCGATGCAGTTTTATATGCTGACCGCGTTTGATGAGGTATGGGATGGTAACGAAGAGGATTTACGCTTTGATGCGACGAATGAAAATGGTGTTTACACGATTTGTATGTTCGCAAATCCAAATGATTGGCGCTATGTGGACGATAATGACCGCGCCTATACGATGGCCACTATTTTATACAAGCAATGCTATCAGGTTGTGCAGGATTTGCGTAATGTGACGGCGATTTCGCCACGCGTCATTTGGGATAATTTCTTTGTGCATATCACAAATATCTATGCGAAATTACTCGATGATCCGCTTCTAGCAGACCGTGCAATGGATGATTTAGAACTATTAGAATCACCAGAAGTATGGGCCCGCTTCAGCCAAAAATCATTGTATTATGACTATACAAAAGGCAAAGCACCCGCAAGCCTTGTCAATCAGCCGATTCGCAAATCTTGCTGCTTATCAAAGGACATCCCAGGGCTTGGGGCATGTGGCTATTGCCCACTCGAGCAGGATTAATTTGGAAGGAATCACGTATTCGTGGTTCCTTTTTTTGTATAATGAATATGGAGGGGATGACGATGGTACAGGTAGAATGTACACGCTTTAAAGTAAAGGAAGGAAAGTCTGCGGTCGTTGATGAATGGCTACAATTTTTAAATGACAATATGAAGGATGTCCTTGTAACGTTAGAGGGCGAAAAAATGTATGTCGAAACGATTTTACGCGAGCATAAGGATGGTAGCGAGTATTTGTATTGGTATTCGGTACAAGGTCCTGGCGGCATCGACGTCGAGGAATCGACGCACTGGATTGATGTGAAGCATTTGGCATACTGGGATAAATGTATTGATAACACCTTTCGACCAGAGGAGCTGACACCGGCAGTGGTAATGATTCCACAACGCGTGCGACAGGTAATGCAATAAAAAAAGGAGTTGCCCAAAAATGGGTGACTCCTTTTTTATAAGATTTTTTGCTTAGCGAATTGTGCAATTAACGAATCAATAAAGCTACGACTCGCAATCGGTAGAATTTTATAATCTTTATATGCTAAATGCAGTGGACGCATGGCGGCAGGCTTAAGGGGACGTGTTGTCACACGATAGGGCGAACGTGCAAGCATGAGTTCTGGCATAATCGCCACACCAAGCTGCTGTTCAATTAATGCCATTGCCGCATAATCTTCCTCGACAATATAATGAATATCTGCCTCTAAATTAGCCGCTTCAAATAGCTCTAGCGCATCATTTGACTCGCCCTCATCAATTAATACAAATGGTTCGGTAGCGAGTGATTCGAGTGATAGGGAGGCTTCTTTTGCAAGGGCATCAAGCGGTGATAAGACCGCAAGTAGTGGATCATCCATCAAATGATGCATCGTCAGAAGTGGACTCGTTTGGTCACTTAAAAAGCCAAAATCAACAGCACCTTCTAAAATCCAATTCGTAATGTCTGTATATTCACCCTGACGAATTTCAAATTGTACGCCGGGGAATGTACGTTTAAAACGCTTAATACTATTTGGTAAAATATGACATGCGACACTCGTTAGCGCACCGATTTTAACGATGCCCTCATCAAGTCCTTTCATTTCATGTTGCTTTTTAAATAACTCTTTTTCAGCGTAACAAATATTTTTAATATATGGTAAAAATTGCTCACCATCTGGGGTTAAGGTAATTCCCTTGCGTGAACGGATTACAAGCTGTGTATCGAGCTCATATTCAAGTGATTGTACGATTTGGCTCACGGCTGACTGTGTGTAGCCTAACTGCTTAGCAGCGGCGGTAAAACTCCCTGTTTCAATGATTTTTAAAAATGCTTCGTATGAATTCATAATGTGCCCTCTTAAATAAGATTTTCTAATGTTTATATTATAAACATTCGTTTTATTAATGCAATAGATGGTGCTAAAATAACAAAGGATTTTAGGTGGAAGGAACGTCGAACGATGAGTCATACAAGAGCAAATTTATTATTAATCTCCATAGCCATTGCATGGGGGAGTTCATATATATTTATGAAAGTGGGATTAGAATCACTCAATACATCATCGATTATTGTGTGGCGTTTTGCGCTCGCATTTATCGTGATGGCTGCGCTATTTTATAAAAAAATTATCCGTGTCACAAAGCAAACACTAGTCGCAAGTGCTATTCTCGCATTGCCGATGTATGGGGTATTTGTATTCCTATTAAATGGCATGCAGTCTACAACGGTGTCAACGGCGAGCTTTTTAACGAGTACAACGGTGGTCTTTGTACCATTGCTTCATGCGTTAATAACCAAACATATTCCATCGCGTAAAACGATGATGAGCCTTGCAGTAGTAGTTGCAGGCCTTGCACTGCTCACAATCGGCGATGATTTTGGCTTATCTTACGGGGCAATTCTTTGCTTATTATGCGCGATTTGTAATGCACTCTATTTAGTGTGGACAAATCATTATGCTAAGAAAGTACAGCCGCTACAGCTCGGTATTTTCCAGTTAGGCTTTACCGCATTATATGGCTGTGTAGGCTTTGTGGTAGAAGCACCAATGATGCCCGCAACGACGAATGAATGGATGGCTATTTTAGGAATGGCATTATTATGTTCAGCGTATGGCTATGTGCTACAGCCAGTGGCACAGCGCTATACATCAGCAGAAGAAGCGGGTTTTATTTTCTCATTAGAACCTGTATTCGCAGTTATTTTTGCCTTTATGATTTTTGGCGAAGTGATGACGGGTGTAGCAGTTGCTGGAGCAGTGCTTATTTTAAGTGGTGTGCTCATTGCAAATTATGTACCGAAAACAAATGTGTTTATGAAAAAGGAACATCTTTAAATACAAAAGAGACTGGGACATACGTATAAAAACAATCGTTCATATGAGCATAAGAAAAACCGGAATCGTGCTGTAGCGCGGTTCCGGTTTTTCGTTGCGAACGCTAAAAAAAGAAAATTTGTTATGCTAAATAGGCAATTAATTCTTGGCCACTTGGTGCGGCGGTTAGATAATTTTCCCATTCTACATACAATGTAGTAATAGACGAAGAATGCGCTTGCAATGCTTTGATGTCGCCAAGAAATACCGATAAGGTAATACGCGACATGGGGTGGCATATAAGAAATAGCTCATGATTTGCATCATATGAGAAATCCTTACCGGACAAAATATGATGCAAGGCATTTTCGCGAATTTGAAGATGTGCTTTTATATACGGCGCTTTTTCGAGCCAAGGCGTTTGTAGCATCGCTTGAATAAGTTCATTTGCTGTGCGCCACTGTGCTAGGCGTAAGTAGGCACTTGTGAGATGCCCATGAATTTGCATAAGTAAGGTCGGCACAGATACTTCAAGCGCTTCAATCATAAATTTATCCAAGTCATTGTACGTTTTGACGGCCTGTGTGTAGAGCCCAGAATTAAGGAAATACAGTAATTTATAGTGTAAGACAGATGCGTAAATATAAATATAATCATGTAAATTTGGTAGATTTTTAATTGTCAGTAGTAAGGAGTTAGCAAGTTCAAGAGCCTGTTGATGTTGATTTGCAAAAAATAAAATGGCTACTTTACAGTGTAAAAAAGGAATTTGCTGTTCTAGTGAGGCTGCTACAGGCATATGTTCACTAAATAATTTGAAATAGTACAAAATAAAATCAGGTTCTTCTATATAACGCGCGCATAATGTACAGCAATAGAGAACATGACGTTTTTGGTCGTCTGTTAAAGTTGTATCATTAAGTAAGCTTTCACCAATTGCCAGTGCATCGCGGTAGTTGCCGGTAGTGAAGCATTTTTTTAATTGTTCAATCGACATGGTGCACCTTCTCTCTATTTAATGAGCTTCATTATACTATAGCTATCGGGTGGAAATTTATTTTTTAAACAAAATATTCATAAGACTTAAAATTTTCATGCAATCATTGTAGAACAGCTATGACATTCGGTACAATAGCAATACATCTACATAGAAGGGAACAGAAAGTATGAAGGAATTGCGCTCGTACAGTTTAATTATTATCGGAACGTTGATTTTGGGGATTTCCTATAATGCCTTTTTACTACCAGCAAAACTTGCGGCTGGTGGCGTCGTTGGCATCAGTACCATTTTGCATGAGTTATATGGTTGGACACCCTCGCTTGTTCAAATTTCGCTGAACCTACCATTATTTATTTTAGGCTATTTTTTATTAGGAAAAAGCTTTAGTGTTAAAACGCTTATTGGGACGACATTATTACCATTATTTATCGCCTTAACGAGTAAGCTTCCAGCGGGTGTGGAAGATCCGATGCTCGCGTCGATTTATGGTGGTATTTTGACGGGTCTTGGATTAGGGCTCGTATTCCGTGGTAATGGCTCTACAGGTGGGACGACGATTATTGGCCAGTTACTGAAAAAATATTTCCATTTTTCAAGTGGTTTTGCGCAAATTTTAATCGATGCAACGATTGTCATTTGGGCGATGTTTGTTTTTAATCTCGAGCTTGCGCTATATGCGATGATTGCGATTTTCATTACAGGTAAGGTGATTGACCTCGTCCAGCTACGCACATCGACATCGAAGCTGGTGTTAATTGTGACGGACAACGAAGAAGCCGTGAAAAAGCTCATTCACGATGAAATTGACCGTGGTATGACGAAGCTGTGGTCTGAGGGAGGCTATTCAAAACAGCAAAAAGCCCTATTATTTACGGTCGTTGAACAGGCAGAGGCCGTTTATTTAAAGGAATTACTTCAGCAAGAGACAGATTCATTCGTTATTTTCTTAAATGCGTCAGATATTTTAGGTCGAGGTTTTTCAATGCCACGTTAACAAAAAAATCACGTCCAACAATTGTCGGTCGTGATTTTTATTTTTTTTTCGTAATAAATGAGCATTGCTTCTGTTAAAATTTGGGTTAATTCTGTGACGGTTTTAGTTGTTTGAATGTGTATTTCAAACGGATTTGATGGGTCAAAGTCTACGAAATGAGGCTCTTTTTCTAAATGGATCGTTGTTTCTAGTGGAATCGTTTCATGGAATAGCTGTGCAGCAAGAATTTGCAATAGTTTAGCAGCCTGCGCAGATTGTAAAATAAAATGCGCTGGCTTTTCTTCAATGAGTTCATACGTAGCTGGTACTTGCGAAGTCTCGATGAACTGACAAGTAAATGGCGTTTTTTGAAAAAAGAGAATATGTTCATCAAATAAAGCGATGATGCTTTGATTTTTTTCAAAGGTACATTGGATGTTATGCTGCATAAGTGTACGAATAAATTGTCGCTCTGCCTCACCAAGTTGGAAATGAAAATGAATTTTGCCATTTAATAATGTGCGACGTATGATGTGTAATGACTGATTTTCTAGCAGCTGCTCATTTAAGTTAATAATCGAACATTTATCGGCCATTGCTAGAAAATATTCAAATAGCTGATTGTATTCTTGTACAATTTGATTTTCACGATGCGAAAACGCCATCGTTTGTGCTTCGAATGGATTGGATTGGTCTAAAATATACATAGATGCTCCTTAAGACTTAAATTGATTTCATTATAACTGCAAATGAATAGTGAAATCAATGATTGCATCATTATGAGTATCGTTTAACGAAGGAAAGGGCGAGAATAATGAAGAAAAAACTAATAATAGGTACTGCGCTAACGGTCATAGTGGCCCTCATCGCAGCCAAACGAAAAAAACAGGTGAATCAAATATTTTATTTAGCAAAGGATGCGCCCTATTATGATGCGGTTAAAGGCACGCGACAAGGAACGCTTCCGGCAGTTGTAGATGGCGTACATCAGCAAGTGGTCGTCGCGCAGTTTATAAATGAAAAATGGGTTTGTCTAACAGACGGCCGTTATATGAAGTTATCGTATTTGCAGGTCAATATTGACGGCGTGAGCGAATTAATGGCCAAAGAAGATGTGGTTATTTTTGAGGAGCCCTATCAAACGAGCAAAAAAATTGGTACATTATCCTTTGGTTCACGTGTAGAAGTTGTAGAAGATGGCGGGGAATGGACAAAAATTCATTGGCATAACAAATGGCGATGTATCGAAGGGTATGTTATGACAGCCTATATGAAATATTAAAAAGAGGGGTCGCGTATTGGCGCGATCCCTCTTTTTATTACGATTAAGCTTCGGTTACAGAAATGCTAGCAGATGCTTTGATTGTATTGCCAATCGTGCAGCCACGTTCAGCAATTTTGATTAATTTGGTACGATAAGCTGCCTCTAAATGAGCAGGTAACGTGAGCTCAACGTCAATCGCGGTAAAGCGGTTTGTGACACCATCTTCCTTAGAGGCAGTAGCCGTTGCTGCTACGTCCTCTAGCTGAAAATCAATGCCGTCGCGTTCTAAGACTTTTCGTACGTTCATCGTCATACAGAGCGCAACCGCCGCCTCTAGTAGTTCCTTTGGTCGAAAACCTTGCGCATCGATGTCACCATTAAAGCCCGTAGCGGTCATACCCGCATCATTTGTAATTATTGCCTGCTGATTGTCATAATGAATACGTGTCATGTCAAAACTCCTTTACGCTTTTGTGTATTTTTTAATAGCTGGTAAAATATCGCGGCCAATGATTTCGATATTATGCATTAATTTATCGAATGGAACCCCACCAAAATCAATTTGTGCCATAAAGCGGTGCATACCGAATAATTCGTATTGATATAAGATTTTTTCGATAATCATTTGGCTATCGCCGACCATCAAGGCATCAGTAGGGTCCTGTGCGGCATTAGCTACCTGCGCGAACGGATAGCCGCTACCACGAATCGCTTGGAAGCCACCTGATAAATGAGGGTGTGCGCCATTTGCAGCAAGCTCAGCTGTATCGCCTACATGGAATAGACTTGCTGTTGCAAGAGGGAAATCCTCGCGCTTAAAGCCGCTACGTTCAAGTGCCTCGTAATAGGCATCAACCGATACGGCGAAGTTTTGCGCAGGTCCGCCAAGTGTTGTGAGCATCATTGGCACACCCATATAGCCCGCCTTAATCGCTGACCCCGGAGGACCACCAACTGCACGCCATAATGGCAGTGTCCCTTCTGATGGTTTTGGTAAAATATCGGCATTCACAAGTGGTTTACGGAATTGACCTTCCCAGTTAACTAAACCTTGTGCATCGTTAATTTGTTTTAATAGCGCTAATTTTTCTTCAAAAATCGCCTCATAGTCTTTTAAATCAACACCGAATAAATCATAGGCACCGACACGAGAGCCACGTCCTGCAACGATTTCTGCACGTCCATTTGAGATTAAGTCTAGTGTTGCGAATTCTTCATATACACGAACCGGGTCCGCTACACTAATAACAGAGGCAGAGCTTGTTAATTTAATAGTATTTGTCGCCTGTGCAATGGCACCAAGCACGACCGTATGCGCCTGTGTTGTAAAGTAGCTCTGGTGACTTTCGCCTACACCAAAGACATCAATGCCAACATCCTCTGCTAGACGTGCTAACTCAATAATTTCTTGAATACGTTCACCAGCAGATAGACGAGAGCCTGTTAATGGATTTGGAATGTGATCGCCAAGTGAATACAGACCAAACTCCATGCCATTTGCTGGGTTGATGCGGTTTTTCATTTATAATTCCTCCTCAATAACGGTTAATTTTTCTTCGATTTCTGCGCGACGTTGTTCTAAAAATGGTGGTAAATCGAGTGTTTCGCCCATATGCGCGCGATTTTCATCAATCGTAAATCCAGGTCCATCTGTCGCTACCTCGATTAAAATATGATTGGCCTCACGGAAATAGATGCTTTGGAAGAAGTATCGGTCAATAATGCCCTCTGATTTAAAACCATGTGCACGCGCTTGTGCTAGGACATCTTCAAGCTCCTCTAAATCTTTGACGCGTAATGCAAGGTGATGAATGCTGCCGCGTCCAGGTTTTTCGCGGTCTCCCTGTTGTTCAATGACCATGATTTCACCAAGTGCTGAGCCAAGTTGTTTTTGATAAATATGATTCTGTGCAGTATAGCCAAAAATTTCTGTTAATGTTTTGGCAAGTGCCGCTTCGTCACGAACGGTCATTTCAACGGTACCCATACCTTGAATTAAGTGCTCTTCTAGAATATCTGTTTGTGGCCAAGGTTCCCAGAAATCTTCACGGTCATCTGCAACGATTAAATGCATGCGTAGACCATCTTCATCTTCAAAAGGAAGTGCTGGGCGATTTGCATACGTTGTAATATCCCCATGCTTCACATCATATTGTGTAAAGCGCTGCTGCCAGAATATAAGACTTTCTTCTGATGGCACAATCAATGAAAAGCCTGTGATTGCGTTTGTGCCGCGATGTGTTGCACCAGCAATTTTCATCTCGAAAAATGTAATATTTGTGCCCGGGGTTCCCGTCGTATCTCCATAAAATAAATGGTACATATGCGGATCATCTTGATTGACTGTCAGTTTCACACGGCGTAAGCCTAAAATATGACGATAGAAGTGGTTATTGGTATTCGCGTTTTTTGTAATCATTGAAATATGATGATGCATAATGTTTCCTCCTAGATGTAGCTCTTTAATTGTTTCTATTTTATCTTGAAATCAAGATAAATGCAAGGATTATTGAAAAATTGTACGATGTCAGATTATTTCTACTATAATAGAAGGTAAGGGGGATGAATCATGCAACAACAGACACAGCAACTTTTAGATGGATTACGCCAAAATAGTGAGGCATTGATTGAGGACGGATTACTCTTAGCTGGGCGTCATCGCTACAGTCGTGCATATTTATGCTTTCAAGCCGCGATTGATGAAATGAATAAATATTTTAGTATTGAGCGCACAGAAAAAGTAGCACCGATTAATTGGCCGGCCATTGATGTCGATTTATTAAATGATAATACCGTGCTTGAAAAAGATACGATTATTGAGCAGGCGCTCGTAAAATTATTAAAAGACCGTGCCTTTGGCAATGAGGTTCAAACCTTATCAGAATTTGCGAATGCCATTGATTCGTTTAAACGATTACTAGCAGGAGATGAGGAAGCGCTTGTAGCTGCACTTGATGAGCCACTTCAATATATGATGTTTGACGGAGCGGATCATATTGAGCGCGTGATGCATGAGCGCAATGAGCTACGCAAAAGCGTGCTGCAAGTCGATATTACAAATGACGGCTATCAATGCCCAGCCGACGTAATTACATATGAACATATGGTAGAGATTGGCATGGCCGCACTTGCCAATCAATTGATGATGGATTATTAAGGACAGAATGAAAAAGAGGCTGGGACATACGTGTAAGAACACTCGCTCATATGAGCATAAGAAAAACTGGAATCGTGCTGTTGCGCGGTTCCGGTTTTTCGTTGCGAACGCTAAAAAAGTGTTTTGTCCTAGCCTCTTTTTTAGTTAGGTTATAAGTAGAAGAAAGCAAGTGAACGAGCGAGTTTTTACGGGTGAATTGTATGAGCAATTTATGTAGGGGTGTTATTGGTAGTTACAGGATTGAAGCCATATTTTTTCCCAAATGCAGCTTTGGGAACTACTTTTTTATAATACCAATAAAAAACATATATGGTATTATTGGTATATCTAATAATGTTAAATGAGGTGAAAGTGTTGAAAAAATATCTTTACATAAGTATTTTATTTGGGGCGTTAGTTTTATCAGGTTGTACTAATAACGATGCCGATAGCAAAGAAATTACAGAAGATGTATCACCAATATTTTTAAAGTTAACACAAGAGCAAAAAGAGGATTATTATCAAAAATATGTAGCTGTCATAGAAGATATTAACGAAGAACATAACGCAGACCTCAAGTTAGAACCCATTACTACATTTTCTGATGAAGATTGGGTTGAAGTTGACACATTTAAAAAACGTGTAAAAGAGCGAATTGATGTATCCATTGCTGTTTCAAAAAATAAAGAACGCTATCATCCAGCTTCTGTACCGAAGATAGTGACATTAAAAATAGGCTCGAAAAAAGAGAACATTATTTTTGAAGGTTCTTTTGATACACAATTAAACGAAAATACACAAAAAGGAAGACAATTATTTTCTATATTTAATGGGATTTCTTCGGAAGCAGAGGATTCTAATATAAATTGGAATCAATATGGTAATGTTGCTTTATTAAAAGATGATGGTGCCACTTATTTAATCGAAGTTTCAGGGAATTATTCGCAATATGGTATCATCTCTACACACACAATACCATTAGAATTTGATTCTGATAAAAATGGTGGAATTAGTTAAAATTATAAGAACTAAAAATCTATTTTTACAATGTATAAACTATACAAAGCAAACCTAAATAACGTTCCCAAATAAAAGTTAGGGAACACCAAAAAAAGCCACAAATCATTGTTGAATCATTGATTCGTGGCTTTTCTAATTAAAGTTGTGATTCATGAAAGTATCCGGGAAAAAGTGTTATCGATGGTTACGGAATTGGATTGGTTTTGTTTTCCAAACAGCGCTTTGGTGATATTTATATTTCAAATTTATTGAATAAGAATTCGAAAAAGAAACAGGGTTTCATGTTATAATCGATCAAATATTTAAGAGAGAAAGGAGTGTTTTAATGCTTCAACAAATTAGAATTGAGAAATGGTTATTAGAAATCGACCCTATTAAGACAAGAGAGTTTTATAGGAAAGACATGGATGTTTGTAATTGCTTATACTGTCTAAATTATGTTGAATCAACTAAGTTATTAAAGACGCCTATTTCCGATATATTCAATGAGTTAGGCATTCTTCCTGAAAAACCAGCACATCTTTCCGACTTTCCTTCCGAGGAAGTTGGGACACGTATTTACATGGGAGATTATCATTTTGTTGGAAGAGTACTAGAAGGAGAATTGTGTACAGTATCTAACTTTAATGAAATGAATACTATTCAGGTTGAGAATTTTACGTTAGGTTTTACAGAGGAATTGGTGTTTGTACCAGAAGAATTTCCCTCTCCAGTGCTACAGTTAAGTTTTGAATCTAATATGCCTTGGGTTCTTAAAGAAAATCAAGAAGATTAGTCAAAGTCATATGTATCATTTGGAAGTGTATCATTTGGAAGTAATTACAGCTGAAGTTAAATTTATTAACTGCCTTCAACAAATAGGCGCAATTGCTTTATACTGTATACAAATCGATACACAATAAAAGTTAGGTAACATTTCAAACAGCGCCAAACACTGATTTAACAGTACTTGGCGCTGTTTTTATTAGAAAATAATGCTTTGATACGCTACGAATAAAATGTTAAAATGGTATATAATGTAAAAATTGCTTTAGGATGTGTAAATTATGAAAATAATTCATTCAATCATAGGAATACTGATAATTCTATTGGGTTCTTTATTTATAAGTATCACCGTAGATAATGAAGTAGTTAGAACGATTATGTACAAAGTAATGGGTGCATTAATTTGGCTTTTAGGTATTCTATATTTAAAAAAAGTTGCAAAGTTAGGAAAACAATAACTGTATTTTCTTGTATATTTCTATTTTTAAAACGTACCCAAACGTAAGTTAGGGAACACCAAAAAAAGCCACAAATCATTGTTGAATCATTGATTCATGGCTTTTCTAGTTAATGTTATGGTTCGTGAAAATATCCAAGAAAAAAGTGTTATCGGCACTTATGTAATTTGATTGGTTTTTTTCAAAAAGTATATTATTTTATAATAAATAAAGATAATAACAAGACAATATTAATCCCATACAAAACAACTGTCTTAACTTTACCTGCTTTTTCTTTTTCACTCCTAAAATCTAAAATTCCAGCAACAACAAAAAATAGTAAATAGCCTATTTTCATATGAAGCACGCCCAATAGATCACCTACAACACCAATCAGTGTTATTAATACAATAATCGTATCAAAAATATCCCATTCAATTTTCATACACTATTCCTCATTCTCATCCTTTTTACGTTTTATCCATATAATATGAATGTCACATAAATAAATATCACTGTGACTGTCATTAAACCAAACAAAATAATCAATAATATTTTTTGTGTTTTTCTTGAGAATAAATTTATTATAGCTAATAGCGTACTACCATTAACTATAAATGGTTCATTTATTCTATCCCATTTAAAAAGCCATGCTGTTGAAATGATTAATGAAATAATCATTACAATAAACATTATATGCATTCCCATTGTTTAAACTCTCCTAGCAACTTTTAATGCTCTTGTTCTGCCACCGCGTTTATATTCTTCAACAACCTTTGTTTCCTGAACATGATTTTGAGAACGTATTTAAAGGCATTTATTATTATTCATCCATTCTTTTATAAAATCTAACATTTTAAGAATAGCTGGTGTTTGTAAATGTTTTTTAGTATGTATGAGATAGCCGATTTTTCGTGAAACATCTTCCTCTAAAGGTCTTATTGCAAGACCTGACGTGTCATTTTTCAACAATAATTCAGCTAGTAAACTAATACCTAAATTTTGCCTTACCATTGAAATAATCGTTTCATCGCCTTTCACTCGATAAGCAATATTTGGTTGCATTTGTTCTTTCTTAAAAATTTGATGTACTTCAAGATGTGAATTTGTGTAAGGTAAAATAAATTCTTCAGATTCTATTTCTTTTAAATTGATTCTATTTATTTTGGATAGTTGATGTGCGTTATTCATTACGATAACAATTTGATTCTCAAATAGTAGTTCAAATTCCCATTTTTCATTGTGTGATGTGCCAATTCCAAAATCTATTTTATCTTCTTCTAACCATCGATCTAGTTCAGTTGCATTTCCTTCGTATAAATGAATAGTAATAAAAGGATATAGTTTTTTAAATTCTCCTAATATTTTTGGCAGCAAATTAATCGTGATACTTGAATATGCACCAATACGAATTTCTCCTGTTTCTAATCTATTTATTCCATTCTATCATTACTACAATTAATTTATTTAAGTAAATATATTGAGAAATTATTGAATTTACAAACTATAGTTTCTCGAAAATTCCAGTATAATTTTCACGATATACTGGAATTTTTTATTTTAGTGTGATGAAGAATTATTAAATGAAAACCATAATACTCTGATGCGGTATTTAGTAATGAATCGAATGAAGAAAATCACGTGGGAGTTGTTTTGGCTGAAGCTGAAATTCAGTAAATAGAGTTAAAGGGTAGGTTTAATAAAATTAAAAGTAACTGACCTTAGAATTCGTTTTTTTATCTGAAACATGAACTGAATTTATGTGGACGTGCAATCAGGGTATAATATTCTTAATTCTATTTATTGAGAGGGATTATAATGAACGTAAACAAATACAAGAAATTGATAGTAGATTTTTTAGAAGAGAGAATGTCTGCAAATGAATTTCAAACACAATATCTTAAAAAATTTAAAGAAGGTAACGACTGCATGGATGAGTCTTTATTTGAGATTCTTAACGGAGTATTTGAATCAGCAGACTGCTACTGTCATGAATGTCTTCCAGGACAAGAGACGCCATTCGAAATATCAGAACAACAACTAAAATATGAAGTACATGATGCATTAATTAAATTAACTAAACTGTTAGATAGTATTTAGTTAATGTAGAGCCATAGTGTAAAAAATATAAATAACATTTCTGAATAAAAGTTTGAACCTATACAAAAGCCATGCAGCATGAATCATTGCTTGTATTAGTTAAGAGTGCGATTCATCAAAGTATGTAAGAAAACGTATTATGAGCACTTATGAACCTTGTTTTGTATTTAAGTATAGGATGCTGGTACAGTAAGATGTGAAAGTGAGGAGATATTAATGCAAGAATTTCCAGAAGAACATGAGCTATTAGCATTGTTTGAATGTGAGCCGACTTTTTTAGATACACCATCCGACACAATGGTATTTTTTTATAATGAAGCAACCTATGAATTTTCAAATGGCTTTGAAGACTTTATTGTAACGTTGCAGCCATCTTGTAGTGAAGTGAAAATTCAAGTAACGAATCATGACACAAAGAATTTAATTACATATTTAGAGTTAAAAAATGTAGATCGTTTTGAAATTATCAATGATAAAAAAGATGTATCTAGTATTATGCTGACAATTGAAGATGATGAACGCCTACAAACGTTTGAAATTGATTTTAAGCCGAAGTTTAAACTTATTACTAAAATAGTATAACGATATACAAGTAATGTTCCTAAATCAAAGTTAGGAAAACTCGTAGCTCATTCATTGGAATGAAGTTATAGACTATACAGCTATAGACAAACGTTCTTAAAATGACAGACTAGCCAAAAAATTCACGACCGTTGTTAAATCAATGATTCGTGGGTTTTTTAGTTAAATTGAAATTTATTAAAATATATAAGAAAACATGTTGTCGGTAGGTAGAGTTTTGTTCTCAACAAGAAACACTACGGAGAAAGCAATGATTATTCTAACAACGTTCAAAAACCATTGATTTTTAATGATGGGTAGTTCAAAATGATAAAGGATATATTTTAATTAATGTTCTCTCTTAAGGTGTTTTCATCTATCGGTTTAAGAGATAGTTTTACGTGTAGAAAGTGAGCGGAAATAAATGAAGAAAATTGGATTTGATTCAGACAAATATTTACAAGAACAATCTGCCTATATCTTAGAGCGTGTAGAGCAGTATGATAAACTTTACTTGGAATTTGGTGGGAAACTAATCGGGGATAAACATGCTAAGCGTGTCTTACCTGGATTTGATGAAGATGCCAAAATTAAATTATTAGATACACTAAAAGATAACGCTGAAATTATTATTTGTGTGTACGCTGGAGACATCGAGCGCAATAAAGTCCGTGAAGATTACGGGATTACGTATGACCAAGATGTCCTACGTTTAATCGATGAATACAGATCACGTGGGATTTCTGTCAATAGTGTATTGGTGACTCGTTACCAAGGACAGCCAACAGCTAAAGTATTTATGACAAAGCTTGAAAGAAGCGGTATTAACGTCTACACACATACTGCAATCGAAGGCTATCCTACAAATGTGGACGCGGTTATGGGCGAGGATGGTTTTGCGAAAAATCCTTATATTAAAACAACAAAATCAATTGTTGTCGTGACAGCACCAGGGCCATCTAGCGGTAAGCTTGCAACATGTCTTAACCAAATGTACCACGAGAATAAACTAGGCAATAAAGTCGGCTATGCGAAGTTTGAAACATTCCCTGTTTGGAACTTACCATTAAAACACCCAGTAAACATTGCGTATGAAGCAGCTACAATCGATTTGAAAGACGTCAACATGATTGATAATTATCACTATGAAGCGTACGGAAAAGTAGCAGTCAATTACAATCGTGATATGGAAACATTCCCTGTTATCAAACGTATTATTGAAAAAATCACAGGTAAAGAGTCTGTGTATCTTTCACCTACTGATATGGGTGTTAACCGCTTGAAATCAGGTATCACAGATGATGCGATTGTTCAAGAAGCGGCCAAACAAGAAATCATTCGTCGTAGTTTCCGCGTTGAAAACGACTATAAAAAAGGACTTGCTGACGAAGATAGTATGCGTCGCATGCAAGTGATTTTAGAAGAGAGCAACTTAAAGAAAGAAGACCGTGCACCTGTATTGCCAGCGCGTAAGTATGCGAAAACAATTGAAGAGAGCACAGACAGCACGAATTCGCCAGCTGTCATTGCAATTGAACTGACAAATGGTGAAATGATTACAGGTAGAACGACAAATCTGATGGATGCTTCAGCAGCTGCGATTTTAAATGGCTTAAAGAAATTAGCGAATATTGCCGATGAAATCGATTTGTTATCACCGATGATTTTGCAAACAATTCAACGCTTAAAAACGGATGACTTAAATAGCCGTATCCCAACATTAAGTGCCAACGAAGTATTGATTGCATTAGCAATTAGTGCGGTGACGAACCCTACTTCTGAGTTGGCTCATAAGCAATTACCAAATTTAAAAGATACACAAGCGCACTCTACTGTTATCTTGAATACAGAAAACGAACAAACGATTAAGAAACTTGGAATTGATCTTACGAATGATCCAGTTTATCCAACTGAAAACTTGTATTATAACTAATTTTCTTATAAAAAATAAAACAAAAACCGCTCCGTATTGGGGCGGTTTTTTGATTTCATAGAAACTGAATGTAAGTGATGGATAGGTGTTTTAGACTTTATTTAGAAATACCGATAGATGCGTTTTCACAATAAAGTGTGCTACGTCAGCGCGCGAAATTCTACTTGCTTTTTCGGGCACAAATGCTTTTGATTCTCTGTATGTTCCTGTGAAGATATCGTTCGTTAAACTCATCGGTCTAGCAATCGTAAAGTTTAATCCATGTGCTTCAATATAGTCAACCGCATGGCGGGGATCTGTCAGCGCATTTTTAAGTAATTTCATGACGATTTTTCCGCTAATGCCAGGAATCTCTTTATTAATTCCTGCAGAAGCTGTGTAGACAATGCGTTTAACATGATGTGCCTGCATGCCATCTACAATATTTTTCGTCATCTCTTCAAGCTCCGTTGATTTTTTCATGCCCTGACTTGAGCCTAAGCATGACACGACAGCATCATGCCCTGCAATGGCGGCAGCGACTTCTTCCTTATTGAAGGCATCGCCCTGGATAATTTCTAACGCCTCATCTACCAATGCAATCTTTGAGGGTGTGCGTACAAAGGCAGTCACCTTGATGCCTTTTTTTAATGCTTGTTTTACAACCTGTTGGCCCACGCCACCAGTTGCGCCAAATACGATAATTTTCATAACATGTCTGCTTTTTTCTATCTTTGTGTAGAAGCTTACTATCAAAGAAAAACCGTTCAATCGCAACAAAATGAATTGGAATCTACGTTAAATAGAATATGTAGTATAGTTTATCATATTGGCTTTTCTAGTTAGTAATACAATTCATGAAAGTGTAGGAAGGTTAATTACAAAGTTCGGCTGATTTGGTTTTTTAAAATTTCCGTCTTTCTAAGAAGGGATGAAGTAGCTATTCTTCCTCTTCAAAATCGGTCATTTCCGCATTGACATATTCCTCAAAAAAATCTTCGAATGAGTCCGCTATTACTTCTGTAATTGGAGGGTGCGCATTGTTTTCTGCTTCAGCATCCCAGATGACGACGACTTTAGGAACTGCTTCAGATAAATCAAGGCAATATAATTCACCATTGCCGAAGTTATAAATAATTAAGAGATTTTCACTCAAATTGATTTCTTTTCGACTAGCTAATGTCTGTGTTAAAGCATTCGTATCGTCCTCGTTCTGCTTCAAAATCTCTTTGTGAGGTATACCAAATATTTCGAGGGAACCGAAAGAGAGAAAGCCAAAGTCTAAAAGAAACTGTTTGTAGCTTCCTTTGATTTCAAATCCGATGGTTTTTTCAAAGGCGGCTATTAATTCTGGTGTTACACCATCAAAAAAGGCTAACTCAAGCGTATTAGCATACTCAAAAATTTGTTTTTTCGTTAATTCATATTTTTGCATTTTCTGCACCTCGTATATAATAGGATTATCTCTCTTTTTGAATATTTTACCAAGAACAAACGCTCGTAGCCAAGTAGTATCTTAATTATGTATTCATCTACTAATATGGTGGTAGATGTGTTTTAAGACGAATTCATCAAAAGAAACATTTTCTACGAGATTTTTTGTATAGAAAGGGAATGGACATAAAAGGGAGGCGTAAAGATGCTTGTGATTATTTATAGTATGTGTAGCTATTTGCTGGGAACGTGTATGACGGCCACACTTGTTGGAAAATGGTACGGCGTTTCATTAGCAAATGAGCATAGTGGAAATTTAGGTGCGCGTAATGCGGGACGGACGCTTGGGAAGATGGCCTTTGTGTGGACAGCAGCGGGCGATGTGTTAAAGGGCGTCATCATCGTGGTGGTAGCGCACGTACTTGGGTTTCCAGATTATATAGCGGCACTGGGCCTTACATGTGGCTTACTAGGCCATTTATATCCATTTTGGCTCCGCTTCCACGGAGGAAAAGGTGTCGCGACATTATTAGGAGGACTTGTCGTTTTAGAGCCGCTGTTATTGATCGGCGTCCTCGTTATGATTGGCATCGGCTATTTACTGACACGTAGTTTAACACTTGGATTTGTCATTAGTGTGCTTGCTCTAATCGCTGGAATTCTCATTTTTTATCCAGCATACAGTGTGCTCCTCCTCGCATTAGCCGCAGTCCTCCTTAAGCATCGCACAAATATTCAAGAAAGGTGGCGTTAATGATGTATTTTTGTAAAATAGCAACGACAGCAGCAGAGTTTGATGAAATTGCGGTTCTAAATTATGAAACATTTGTAGAAGAAATTCCTCAGCATGAAACGAATACAGAGCGCCGTCTTGTGGACCGTTTTCATAATGAAAATACGTATGTAGTCGTTTATAAAGAGCAGCAATTAATTGGCATGCTAGCATTTCGAGATAAGCGTCCATTTTCGGTAGACGGCAAGGTGGGAGGACCAGTTGAAGCGTTACTTGCGGCATATGATACGTCACATTTATGTGAAATTCGTTTATTAGCTATTCGAAAAGCTTACCGTAACGGTCGTGTGTTTCAAAAATTGGCACAAGCCATTTATACATATGTTTATGATAGAGGCTATTCGGCGGCGGTTATTTCAGGTGTGACAAGAGAAGAAAAATTGTATCGTCGCATTGGCTTTGAAGCATTTTCAGAAGCCACTGGTACAGCGGATGCGGCCTTTATTCCGATGATTTTAACGCGTGCAAATTGCCTGCAAATGCAGCAACAAATTCGTCTTGAGCCAATGAATTTCTATCCGGGGCCTGTTGCACAAACGCAACTAACGCATAGTGCGCTGTCACATCGTTCGCTCGCCTTTCAAGAACTGTATGCAAAGATGCAAAAAAAGCTCTGCACCTTAACAAATGCACGCCATGTTAGCACGCTCGTTGGTAGTGGGACACTAGCAAATGATGTCATGCTCGGACAATTAAAAGCAGTCGTTGGGGCACAACGCGGGCTGATTTTGGCGAATGGAGAATTTGGCGAACGTCTACAAAAGCAAGCCATGCATTGGGGATTAAATTTCGATAGCCATCAAGTTGCCTGGGGAGCGGCTTTTGATGCTCAGAAAATACGACAAAATATTATAGCAAAATCGTACTCATGGCTTGTATTCGTACAAGGTGAAACGTCGACAGGTGTCTGGAATGGCGATTTGATTGAAGCACTAGCAGATATCGATATTCACATTTGCATCGATGGCATTAGTAGCATTGGCGCAACACCTATGGATATATCCCGTTGCTTATTAGCAACAGCGGTGAGCGGCAAAGCAATTGGTGCGCTAAGTGGCTTAGCGTTTGTTTTTTCAAATGAACACTTTACTAAAAATGATGCACCGCTGTATAGTAATTTAGTACATTATCAGCAGCAGAAGCTACCGTTTACATTACCAGCGTATTTAGTAGCAAATGTTGTGGAGGTACTTGCGCATTATCCGGCACGATTTGATGTGCTGAATACCCGTTTTAAAACGCTCGAGCAATCTGCCTTTGCACGCTATAAATTAAGTGATGAACAGGGATATCCAATGATTGTGAGTTATCAGCTACCAACAGAGTTTTTGGAAATTGCGCGATTAAATGGCCTACTACTACATGATGAAAGCGGCTATTTAAAAAAGCAGGGCTTGGCACAAATTTCAATTATTGGTCCGCAATTTGATGAAGCATTTGAACGGTTGCAGCGCGTTTTTGAGTGGTATCAGCAAGTGAAATAAGGAAGAGAAGCAGGGCTCCTGTAGGGCAATGCTTCTTTTTTTATGCCAAAAAATTTCTTTTTTCATAATATTTTTATATAAAAATAACATGATATAGAAAAAAGAAAACAATTTGTAGAAAATATTGACAATTCTAAAAACGCGTAATAAGATACTAATATAAACAAGTAATTACCGTATATGCGTAAAAGGAGGATATTCAATGAATTTACCTACAGTGCAATTTACTGCAGAGCAAGAGCAATTTAGACAGGAAGTGCGTGCGTTTTTACAACAACATATCGAGGCTGGGACGTTCCAAACGAAATGTGATTCTTGGTTAAGCGGGAGTGAGCCGAGCTTTTCAAAAATAGTGGGCGACGAAAATTTAATCGGCTTAACATGGCCGAAAGAATATGGCGGTCAGGCACGTAGCTCGATCGATCGTTATATTTTAACGGAAGAATTTTTAGCAGCTGGTGCACCGGTTGCGGCACACTGGATTGCGGATCGACAAACAGGCCCGCTTTTACTGCGTTTTGGTACAGAGGAGCAAAAGCAATATTTCCTACCAAAAATTGTGGCGGGTGAATGCTACTTCGCCATTGGTCTGAGTGAGCCAAACAGTGGGTCTGACTTGGCATCCGTCCGTACGCGAGCTGAAAAGGTAGACGGCGGGTGGCTTGTGAATGGTGCGAAAACATGGACAAGTAATGCGCATGATGCGCACTATATGATTACACTTGTGCGTACAGGTGCGTATAACCCAGAGAAAAAGCATGAAAATTTGAGCCAATTAATTATCGATTTACATGCGCCAGGTGTGACAATTACACCGATTAGCTATTTAACAGGGGAGCATCATTTCAATGACGTGTTCTTTGATAATGTCTTTGTGCCAGATGACCGCGTCGTTGGTACGTTAGGAAATGGCTGGAAGCAGGGCTTAGCAGAACTTGCCTTTGAACGCAGTGGTCCAGAGCGTATTTTAAGTACATTCCCGCTATTAAATGAAGCAATTGAAGAGCTGAAGCGCCAAGGAGATGAGCGTGGCTTAGCGGAAGCGGTGAAATTAGTCGCAGAAGTGTGGAGCCTACGTAATTTATCGATTGGTGTTGCAAAAGTGTTAGAGGAGGAAGGCGAAGTAAGTATTCCGGCAGCGCTTGTGAAAAGTGTCGGCACGAAATTCGAGCAGAAAGTGCCTGAAATTGTGCGCTTATTATTAGATGTTTATCCACGACTAGATGCGGAGGATAAAATCAATCGTTTACTTGCACAGTCAATCTTGCATTCACCAGGATTTACAATTCGTGGTGGTACGTCAGAAATCTTATACGGCATTATTGCGAAAGGGGTTATTGCACAATGAGCGAAATGAAAGAGATGCTACTAGAAGTTGTTGAAAAGATGCTAAAGGATAAAGTGGAAAAAGAGGATGTCGATGTATTAGAGCAAGGCCAGTGGGGCGAGGATTTATGGCGTCTACTAGAAGAAAACGGCATGATCAATATCGCTGTGCCTGAGGACCAGGACGGTGCAGGTGGCGATAAAGAGGATTTATTTGCGGTGTATCAACTAATCGGTAAATACGCAGCACCCATCCCATTTGTGGAGCATACATTAGCGAATGTTTTATTAAATGAAGTCGGTGAAGTGGCGCAGCAAACACTGACAACGCTTCATATAGCATCAAGTGTTGAGGCGACATTACCATTTGTTCCATGGGCGCGTCATGCAGAGCAGGTCGTTGTTGTAACGCCTGAAAAACTTATTGTGTACCCCCTTGCGGATGCTCGTGTAAAAGAAACGACAAATATTGCTTCGGAGCCACGTGATACGGTGGAAGTGACGACTGCACCTGCCATCGAGGTCGCTTTAGATAATGCGACATATAAACAATTAATAAAGCTTATTACAGCTGCAACACTGATTAAAACATCGGGAGCGATTGACAAGGCCTTTGACTTAACGGTTCGCTTTAGTAAGGAGCGCGAGCAGTTTGGTCGTCCAATTCATCGCTTCCAATTAGTGCAGCAGCATCTTGCGTTAATGGCAGGGGAACAGGCGATTATGAATGTTGCAGCAGAAAATATTTTAGCGACACTTGAAGCGCTTGAAACGAATGATATTGGCTACGCACGTCTACGTCTAGAGGATGCAAACCGCGTGATTGCAGCTTCTGCGCATCAAGTACATGCCGCAATTGGCGTAACGGATGAGCATAGTTTAAATCAATATACACGTCGCATTTGGTCATGGCGTGATGAGCTCGTAAAAGCGGATTACTGGAAAAAGGAGCTTGTTCAAGAAGTATTAGCGAGTACAACGGATATTTGGACAGCATTAACCGCGTCAAAGCAAACACAAAACGTCTAGGAGGGATTTAAATGGCAGATTTATTATTTGAAATTGAAAATCGTATCGCGACGATTACATTGAATCGTCCAGATAGCTTAAATGCGTTTAGCGAGGAAATGGTTATGAAATGGATTCAGGCGCTAGAAGAGGTGCGTGATAATGATGAAATTCGCGTGGTCATTTTAAAAGGGAACGGCAAAGCGTTTTGTGCGGGCGGCGACATTAAAGCGATGACAGCTGGCAAGGGCTTCTTTGAAAGTAGTGAGGACATCTCATCGACAGCGCTTGCACGTAAAAACTCACTTTGGAAGCGTATCCAGCGCATTCCACTTCTATTAGAAGAAATCGATAAGCCGGTCATTGCGCAGATGCATGGCTATGCGATGGGGGCAGGGCTTGATATGGCGCTTATGTGCGATATTCGGATTGCGGCAGATACAGCAAAGTTCTCAGAGAGCTATATTAAAGTCGGCATCGTACCGGGTGATGGTGGCGCGTATTTCCTACCGCGTATTGTTGGTGTGGATAAGGCGCTTGATATGCTATGGACGGCGCGTGTACTTGATACAGCAGAGGCGAAGGAAATGGGGCTTGTCACATATGTGGTGCCTGAGGATGAGCTTACGTCCTTTACGCAAAGCTATGCAGAAAAAATCGCGAACAGCCCGGCAGAGGTCGTGCGTATGGTAAAACGTGCGGTGTACCAGTCACAAACGATGTCACTGCGCTCGTCTCTTGATTATATTTCATCACAGATGGGCATTGTGACGGAGCTTGCAGATTATAAAGAAGGTGTACAAGCCGTATTAGAGAAACGAAAACCGAATTTTAAGTAATAGAAAGGGGTGAAGGCGAATGAGACCGTTAGAAAATATTCGTGTATTAGATTTGTCGCGTGTATATGCAGCGCCAGCAGGAACGATGATGTTAGGGGATTTAGGTGCGGAGGTGATTCGTGTCGAGCAACCTGGAGGCTCGGATAGTACGCGTGGCTGGGGACCATATGCAGGGGGACAAAGCACGTATTATTTATGTGCAAATCGTAATAAAAAATCGATTCTTCTCGATTTAAAGGACGAGGCAGATCATGAAGAATTTTTAGAGCTTGTGCGCGAATCTGATATTGTTGTCGATAACTTCAAAACGGGTGATTTAAAACGGATGGGGCTAGACTACGCGCAACTAAAGGCCGTTAATCCACAAATCATTCATTGTTCGGTGACGGGTTTTGGTCAAACGGGACCACTCGCATTTGAACCAGGCTTTGACCCAGTGATTCAGGCAATGAGCGGCTTGATGGATGTTACAGGGGAGCCGGATGGTGTGGCAACAAAGGTTGGTGTACCAACAGCGGATATTTTAACGTCTCATTTTGTGGTGATTGGTATTTTAGCAGCTCTTCGTCAGCGTGATTTTACAGGAGAGGGGCAATATATCGACTTATCACTCCTTGATGTACAGGTGAGTAGCCTAGCGAATGTATCGAGTGCATATTTAAATGCAGATTTCGTGTCGAAGCGATTAGGCAATCGTCATAATAATGTTGCGCCGTATCAGGTGTTTGACTGTGCGGACGGCCCGCTGATGTTCTGTGTTGGCACCGAGGGGCAATATAAGAAGTTCTGTCAGGCGATTGGGCGCCCAGAATGGATGACAGATGAACGATTTTCGGATAACGCGAAGCGGAAAGCAAATGAAGATGAACTCGTTCGTTTACTGACGCCAATTATTGCGGCGAAAACACGCGATGAATGGATTGCAATTTTACAGGAGCATAAAATTCCAGGTGGTCGTGTAAATTCGATTACAGAAGCGCTTGAGCAGCCACAAGTCATGGCGCGTGATTTAATCGGTGAAATCGAGCATCCAGCATATGGGCCTGTGCGTTTTGTGAAAAATCCGCTTCAACATTCGTCACTTGGCATTGAGTATGAGCTTGCACCACCGGTATTAGGTGAGCATAGTCATTTATATGTGAAACAGCCAAAAGGATAGTCGCTACGGCCGAATTTTGGTACGATACTTGGTAGGAGGGAATGGCATGAATCAAGAGAAATTAGAGAAGAACTATTTAATGAATACCGTTCAAAAAACAGCTAAAATTTTACGTTCCTTTACGCGTGAAGAGCCGAAGTTGTCGCTGACGGATCTTCATAAGAAAACCGGTATCGGCGTTTCAAGTTTACAGCGTTTTGTAGCAACACTTGTATATGAAGGCTTCCTTATTCGTGATGAGCGCACGAAGCTGTACCGCCTTGGTTTGTCGCTATTTTATTTAGGCAAGCTAGTTGAGCAGGAATCAAGTCTTCTATCACTCGCGAAGCCCGCGCTGAAGCAATTAAATGACAAGTATAATGAAAGTGTGTCGATGAGTATTTTAGACGGCAATGAGCGCCGTTGTATCGTCAATTTTGATAGCACGCATTTATTAACAGCGCGCAATCATGTTGGCGATACTTCTCCTCTCTATGCAGGGGCATCGGCAAAATCGCTATTAGCTTTTTTACCAGATGAGGAAATCACTGACTACTTAGATGAAGTGAAATTTGAAATGATTACAGAAAACACCGTAGTGGACCGTGCGCAGCTACTTGCGGAATTAGCTGATATTCGTGCCAAAGGCTATGCGGTGTCACGAAAAGAGCGTATTTTTGGTGCATGCTCGGTTAGTGCACCAATTCAGACCGATTCAAGCACGCGTCCCGTCGCATCTATTTCCGTTATCATTCCAGAAGTGCGCTTTGACGACGTTGATTTAGAGCAGCTAACATCAGACGTGATGGCAGCTAAGCGAGAAATCGAGCGTTTAGTGCATTAATAGAAAAAAGCAGGAAGCCCGAATATAGGACTTCCTGCTTTTTGTATTAAAACGAAATAACACCAAAGATTAACGCGAAGACAATCATAAATAATGACGAGCCAATTGCCCATTTTAAAGCGAAGCGTTGGTTTTGACCGTAGTCAATATCAAGCATACCTACTAATAAGTACCCAGCTGCATAAAGCGGGCTTAAAATATGAACTGGCTGCCCAATAATACTTGCGCGGGCCATTTCTGCGGCAGGAACACCGTAATGCGCTGCAGATTCAGCCAAGATAGGTAGCACACCGTAGTAGTACGGGTCATTCGCCATGAAGTACGTAAATGGCATACTTAGGAATGAGGCAATCAGTGCGAAATGTGTGCCCATTGATTCGGGAATGATTTGCACTAATGAGTTGGCCATGGCATCTACCATGCCTGTACCGCCAAGAACGCCTGTGAAAATACCGGATGCGAATACAAGTGAAACGGTTGCTAATACGTTACCGCCATGGTCTTTTACAAGTTGCTGCTGTGTTGGGATATGCGGATAGTTAATGACCATTGCTATCGCAAAGGCTAGCATGAATAATACGGCAGAAGGTAGCCAGCCAAGAATCAACGCAACTAATAATAAAATTGTTAATAAGGCATTGACGATGACTAATTTCGGGCGACGTAATGCTTTTTCTTTCTCACTAATATCAACATGTTGCGCTGTGATTTCTCCAATGTCAATAATACCGCCTAGTCGTTTACGTTCCTTAAAGCCGAAGTAGATCGCTACTAAAATCGCAAAGACAATCCCCATGGCCATCACGGGAATAATCGGTGTGAAGACTTCCTCTGTTGTTAAATGTAATGCTGAAATCGCACGTGCTGTTGGTCCACCCCAAGGCGTCATATTCATAACACCAATTGAAAGAATCGCAAGTAATGCTAGAATGTATAAATTCATGCCAACACGTTTATAAAGCGGCATCATTGCCGTAACTGTAATAATGAAGGTGGTTGTACCATCGCCATCTAATGCCACCATTGAGGCAAGTATTACGGTACCAATCGTAATTTTTAATGGGTCACCCTTTGCGACTTTAACGATACGGTCAACTACCGGGTCGAATAATCCAGCGTCAATCATGACACTGAAGTAAAGAATCGCGAATACGAGCATAATCCCTGTTGGTGCGACCTGTGAAATTCCTTCTAACATATTCTCCCCTAGATTTGCGTAAAATCCCCCGATTAGCGCAAATACAGTTGGGATAATAATCAGTGCCATTAATGCACTCATTTTTTTCGTCATAATGAGCGCCATAAAAACGATCATCATAATAAATCCTAAGATTGCTAAATTCATATGTGTTGCCCCCTTATTTAAATGTGAACGTATTGTGAAATATCTTTCCAGTAGTGTATGCGCTTTCAATTAATAAATAAATAGAAAATTATAAAAATATTACTAAATGCTTAATTTTTATTCTTTTTTTAGTTAAATGAAACTAATAAATACATATTTCAAAATGTTTTTCTTGTTGAATAAAGCGTATAAATGTAAAAAAACCGATAAAAATGAATAAATTAATAAACATAATAAAAATCATAAAGTTCACGATTTTACCCTAAAGACCTACTTTTTAGAGGAACTTTTCTAGCGTTTAATTTATATAAATATAATGAATTCGACTATGCTATCATGAAGGTATCTTATCTATAAGGGGTTTTTAATGATGACTTGGCAACAGCAATTATTACAATATCAACCAAAAAATGAACAGGAAACACGCGATTTAGCAGCATTTCGCTATGCCTTTGACCATTTCGATGATGTACTAACACGTGAAAATCCGATTGCACATATGACCGTATCGGCATTTGTCGTTAATAAAGCGCGTACACATGTGCTAATGGCGTATCACAATATTTATGACTCATGGGCTTGGACTGGTGGTCATGCGGACGGGGAAAGTGATTTTTTAGCCGTTGCACTTCGTGAAGTGAAGGAAGAAACAGGGGTGGATGCTGTTGCAGTGAGTGAAGAGCCGATTTCGATTGAACAGCTAACGGTGCTTGGGCATGTGAAGAAGGGCAAGTATGTGTCTGAGCATCTTCATATGAATGTGACCTATTTAGTCGAAGCGGATGATCGCGCGCATCTTGTCGTCTGTGAAGGGGAAAACAGTGATGTAGCGTGGATTCCACTAGATGAAATTGCGGTTTATTGTAAGGAAGCGCATATGATTCCGATTTATCAAAAGATTATTGATGCGCTATAGTACCTTAGTAGATTCAAAATAATCAATTACACATAGCAAAATGACGTTATTAGAAGACCTGTCTTTATAGGGAAGATTCTGGTAACGTCTTTTGTTGTACAAATAAGTATTTATACTTATTTTTTTGTAAAATAATTTGTTAATAATAGAGTCTTGTAATATAATTGGATTCAAAGTAGGATCTAGAAAAAGAAAAAGAGGCTGGGACATAAGTAGAAATTCCAGTCTTTAATAGAGAAGGTGATGTCGAATTTGACATCACCTTCTCTATTTTTATGCGCAAATTGGGAATTACCA
>NZ_JBHUOR010000003.1:0-80020 GCF_042686175.1 Kurthia populi
GAAACGATGAACAACGGCTGACAAGCAGATAAAAAAGACATTCATGATTTGAATAAAATCGTGAATGTCTTTTCTTATTGACTAGGGTTTTGTCCCAGCCTCTTTCATTTACTACCAATATGCGACTGTACGATTGACCATAGATTCCCGATACTGTGCTGTCGAAATAGGTAATACGCTATTTGACGTATAATCCATAATCACGCCATATTTGCGAATAACATCCATTTGATTAATTTCTCCCGCACGATATAAACGCGCTACTTCCTCTGGAGCTTCATTAAACCAATTTTTTCGATTATGACGAATATAGTCTCGCTCATTTTGTGTCGCTTCATAATTGATTTCAAATTGATCTAATTCACGATCAATTTCGTGAATAATTACGCCGTAATCTTTACGAGCTCGCTCGATTGATACATATTCATCAATTACATCTTCTAACACGGCATACATGTCGCGTTCAAGAGGATCGCCTAAGCCTCCACCACCTGCAGCGGGGCGTGTAAATGTATCGCCTTTTTGAAGTGATACATTTGAAAAGATGGTACCTAAAAATTGTTCTGAATCTTTACCAGGATTTAAAATCGCCCCTTGCGGAATAGATGGTAGGCCACCCATGATTCCCCATGTAATGGAACGTGAACGGTCGCAGCAATAAGACATTACCGTCCCCTCAATCTGTGTAAGTTCTCCACCTTTTTCAACGCCACACCCTCCGCGATATTTTCCGGGACCTGCTGAATCGGTAATGATTTCATGTTTCGTTGTTAAAACCGGGGATAAACGTTCCTGGCCTTCACATGGTTGTACACTTAAGCCCACTCCAAATACAGGCGAAGTGGTATTAGCGCCGTCGCGGTCAATACGTCCACCGTGTCCACCAGCCATCCAGTCATACCACATAAAATAGTCTCGTGCGCCATTACGTGTATCATAGCCACCAATGAGTAAATATTCTAAATTAAAGGAACAAGCTAAGGCACGTTCTGGCATAATATTAGACCATAATTCAAAACATGCATTCATAATCTTTTCAAAGGAACCTGAGCAATAACCAGAAACAGCAACGGGACTAGGTGCATTCACAACTGAATTTTCTGGTAAATGTGTTTTTACTACACGGTAGAACCCTGAATTTAGTGGAATTTCAGGGAAAAATGTCTTCGTACCAGCATACGTGCCCGATAAAGCTGAACCAAAACCAGCATTTAAGAAGCAACTGATGTACGGGTGGGAACCGGATAAATCGTATAAAATTTCATCGTCAGTAATCGTCATTTTTACACGAATTGGAATTAAACCATCGCCGATTTCTGGATCCATGTCGATATAATCTACTGTTTCCCACGTACCTTTTGGTAATGTTTTCACCTTTGCACGCGTCAAGCGTTCTACGTAATTTTGGACTTCACTAAATGCTTCAAGTACGGTCTCAACGCCATATTTACGAATCATTGCTTGTAGTTGTACTTCGCCAACTTTTGCAGCTTCAACTTGCGAACGTAAATCGCCTAAACGTTCCTCCGGTAGACGCATATTTTTCACAATAATGTTTACAACATCTTTTAAATAATGTCCTTTACTGAAGATACGTACTGGTGGGATACGCATTCCTTCGCCGTAATGCTCTTTCGCTGTCACATCAAATGAACCAGGGTTTGAACCACCCACATCAGCCCAGTGACCATTGGTTTGCATGAGTGCAATTAAACGTTGCTCGTGAAAAACCGGATAAATTACACGCGTATCGCTAAAATGTGTTCCCCCACGATAGGGATCATTAACAAGAAAGACATCGCCTGGGTGAATATCATCGCCGAAGTCTTCTAAGACGGCTTTTGCTGTTAAATGTAGTGTTCCAACATGCACTGAAATATCTTGCGTCCCTTGCATAATTGTATTCCCGTCCGCGTCACAAAGAGCGCAGCTAAAGTCACGATTATAAATAACAAATGAATAACACGTACGTAACATTTGTTCAGCCATTTGGTCCACTAAATTGACAAACCCATTTTTTAATACTTCAAATGTTACAGGATCTAATTTACGAGTTGTTTCCATTCAAACGCCTCCTCATTTAATAGTCTGTTGTGACAGAAATAATAATATTTTTATATGCATCTACTTTCGCTACAAATCCTGATGGAATGACGGTTGTTGTATCTAATTGATCCACAATTGCGGGACCCTCAATTACCGCACCAACTGGAATAAGCTCACGGTTATAAACAGTTGCTTCAGTGAAGGTATTATTAAAATAGACTGGACGAGTTTCCTTGATGGCAGCATCGAGTTTCCCTTCTACCTCATATGTTGGAAGTTCAGGTTTTGGTACTGTTCCAATTGCTGTTACACGTAAGCCGTAAATTTCTACGGGTTGGGTATCATCAGAAAAGGCAAATTCTCGCGCATGTTCTTTGTGGAATTCTTCTAAAATTGGCAACAGTGATTCAAAATTATCAGGAGCCGGAATAGCCAAAGAACGCCATTGCCCTTTATAACGTAAATCTACATAGTTCATTAATGTAGCGCTTTCCTCAGGAATACCTTCTTCTTCAAGCAACATGTTTGCTTCCTTTTTCATTTCAGCGAATTGTTCTAATAACTCTACTGCTGTTGCATCTGCTGCATTTTTAACATACGTTTTTGAAATATCATGACGGACATCTACGAGTAGACAGCCCATCGCAGCCGCAACACCTGGATGGGGCGGTACGATAACAATTGGGATATTCAAATCTTTTGCAAGTTCTGCACCATGAAGCGGTCCTGCGCCACCGAAAGCGACAAGTGCAAAATCACGTGGATCATAGCCTCGACGTACAGAAATCAACCGTACAGCATCACTCATATTAGCATTGGCTACTTCAATAATCGCGCTCGCCGCTTCTTCTAGTGAATAGTCAAAGTCTGTAGCAATTTTTTGAACCGCTGCATCAGCCTTATCTTTATCTAATGTCATTGAGCCATCTAATAATGTTGTACCTAGTCGACCTAGCACTAAGTTGGCATCAGAGTTTGTAGGTTCCGTACCACCACGGCTATAGCAGGCAGGTCCTGGCATTGCTCCTGCACTTTGTGGGCCATTTCGTAATGAACCACCTTCATCTTTCCAAGCAAGACTTCCACCACCTGCGCCAATTGTTAAGATTTCAATGCTCGGGAATCCAATTGGATAACCATATTCAATTGCCCAATCTTTTGTAATCCGAATTTCTCCATCATACATTAAAGAAATATCAGTGCTCGTACCACCCATATCCAACCCAATGGCATTCGTAAAGCCACATAATTTTGCGATATGTTTGCTCGCAATCGCTCCTGCTGCAATACCTGAACTTGCTAGCCTTGCCGCAAACTTTGGTACGGTGCTAGAAGTCATAACTCCACCACCTGAGTGTAGAACGAGAATATCTTCCTCATAACCACGATCCTTCATTTCAACTTCAAGTTTTTTAATATAACGACTCATAATGGGACCTAATACTGCATTTATAATGGTCGTACTCATACGTTCATGCTCAAACATTTCTGGTAATACGTCACTTGAGGTGCAAACATATACTCCTGGCATCTCTTCTTCAATAATTTTCTTCGCCTTGCATTCATTTTCACCATTCATGTATGAATTAATAAAACAAATAGCGACCGATTCGGTTTCACGACGCTTTAACTTACGCGCAAGAGTACGCATCTCCTCTTCATCCAATGCTTCTAAAATATGTCCTTCATAATCTACGCGTTCTGCTACTTCGAAGCGGTCTCGTCGCTTAATATATGGTTTTGCAGTGTCTTCATACATATCCCAAATATCTTCTTTTGTGCCGCGGCGAATTTCTGTTACATCACGAAACCCTTTTGTTGTCACAAGCGCTGTCTTAGGTAATTTACGTTCTATTAATGCGTTAGTGCCAACAGTAGTTCCATGAGAAAATACTTTAATGTCTTGTCCTTTTAGATTTGCCTTATCAATACCATCTAAAATTCCTTGTTCTGGATTTGCTGGCGTTGACGATGTTTTTGTGACAAATACTTCTCCTGTTTCCTCGTTAAATACAAAAACATCTGTAAATGTGCCACCTACATCAATTGCTAATCGACTTTGAACCATATACTTTCGCCTCTTTCCGCTTGAGTTGTTCTTGCCTAGGAAGTATCACATAGTCACCTTAAATTGGTGTACGCTTATTTATAATGCAAGAATAATGCCAAGTTTAAAAAGACTGAAAAATCAATCTTTTAAAAACTTTTCAATTCATAAATGAATCGTTTTTTGGAATTATTGATTCATTTATGAATTATTGATTCATTTTTAAATTATTTAAAAGAGCAAGAATTAGAAGTTTTTTCAAGAGTTCAATTCACTTCTATCATTCTTTTTAGAATTGTCACTATCTTTATTTTTTCTCGGATTGTTTTATCTACTTTTGGGTATAGATTGTAAAAGGGGGTTAAACGATGAGATTATATATTGCAATGTGGATTGGTTTTGGAGCGATGGTCATCGTTAATGCCCTCGCCAATTTATTGCCACTTAACGGGCAAACAACAGGTGAAATATCGAATAAAATCAATGTACTCTTTACACCAGCTGGCTATGTCTTTTCAATTTGGTCTTTAATATATGTTCTATTAATTGTCTGGCTGATTGTTATTTACAAGCGTGTAAAGCGTCGCGATTTTAATACAAAAGTTGGTGTTGCCTTTGTCGCAACTTGTGTATGGAATATCGCGTGGCTGATTTGCTGGCACTTCGAATTCTTTGGTACATCAATTATTTTCATGCTATTACTGCTTGTGACACTCATTTTCATCTATTTACAGTATAAAAATGATGAGCAAGGTTTTGGAAAGCGACTACCTTTTTCATTTTATCTAGCATGGATTTCAGTTGCGACAATCGCAAATATTAGCTTCGTTTTAAAATACAATGGTGTCTCACTTGGCATTAATGAAGTATTTGGCTCATTTGTGTTAGTTATCATTGCAGCGTTATTAACGATACTAGCCGTGAAAGTATCACGTGATTTATTCTTCCTATTAGTAACAACCTGGGCTTTAATCGGTGTTTCTGTTGCGAATGAGCAGGCACTGATGGCAACGGGTACAGGAATTGTTGTCGGTATTATGGTGCTCGTGTCACTATTCGTGTACGTTAAAGATCGGAATTAAAAAAACAGACAGCCAAAATGGTTGTCTGTTTTTTTTAGTTAAAGTGTAAAAAAGGCGGCAAGCGCAAATGTAATTAACACAATACCAGATGCATAATGAATGCCTTGAAATAATTTTTTGCCAATGAAGCGGCTTAGAGACGCAATGCCTGTACTTAATAGTAGCCATCAAATCGCGGAGCCAATAAAGACACCCAGTGCTAAAATGACACCACTATACTCAGCCGTCGTAATGCCAAGCCCTGCGAAGATTGCTAAAAAAGATAAAATCGTCACGGGGTTTGTAATCGTTAAAAATAAAGTAGAAAGGTACGCTTTTAACGGCGTTTTGCCACGACTTGCTTTTGCTGCTTCATGTGAAGGTTTCGCACGCAGCATTTGTACCCCAAGATAAAGTAAAAAGACGCCGCCAATAAGCTGTAGCCACATTGAAATGCCTGTTAAAAAATGAATAATAACCGTTAACCCAAGACCCGCAATAATCCCATAAATACCATCTGCTGTTGCGGCACCTAAGCCGGACACAAAGCCAATCCATTTCCCCTGCTCTAACGTACGTTTGATGCATAATATTCCAATAGGTCCTACTGGCGCAGCAATTGTCACGCCGATAATCACACCTTTTAAAAAAAGCCACATCATATCCGTCATGTATATTCACCATTTCTGTGTTTTCTATTATAAGTAAAAAATGTTGGAATTCAAATTTGTGTTAAAAGACATATGGCTATTTCGCCAAATTATATACAAAATGGTTTTTTAAGTTTTTTATATAGGCCGTATGTATTTAAAAATATTAATTATTTAGATTATGCATTTTTTTGTTATTTTAAAATAGATAAATACGCTTATTTTTAACTCCTTTAAATGAATAATTTTAAAAGTATCGTACGAAAAAGCACCTATTTATGGAGAATAAAACCAATGTCTTGAGCTAAAACAGCTCTTTATTAAATAGGATATTGCACACATTTGTTATGTTGGTATAATTCATATATCTTATGTGCGGAAGGTGTACAATATGTATTATGAAATAGATCAGAAATATGTAGAAATAATTGAAACAAATTTAACCATTGATATAAATGGGCTTTCAGTGCCTTACATAAAATTAACAGCGCGCGTCGACTACCCGAAGGCACGTTTCTTTGAAAAAGAAGATTCACCGCAAACAACACTTTACTTCGTTGAAAAGCCGGCTTCTGCTAATTGGTCGCCGCTTCTTTTAAAAATTCACCATGCTTTTTATAAAAATTATGAGGCGATGCAGCCAACAATTTGGAAACATGACACACAAACACTTGCCTTTATGACGCGTCCATTTTACAGCAAATGGGTAAACGAAGAGGAAATGATTGACCAGCATGAAGTGTATGAATTATTACTTAAAAGTCTATACATTCACATGCAACATTTAAGCACAAAAATGCGTAAATCACTCGATTATTTATTTTTAGATGCAGGCATTTACCCAATGATGCAGGAAATTGCCTTTTTACAATTAGATTTTGATGGCACAACCGATTTAAGCTACGGCGAATTTGTGCCGATTGTTCCACAAAAGAGTGAAGTTGAGCTTACTTATTTAGAGGATCGTACAATGGCGCGTTTCACCTTTTTAAATGAAATCGAAGTGTCTCGTAAATATGAGCGCCGTATTCGCGGCGTGATTCAAGCAGAAAATCGTGTGGTCCAGTACCCTTATGTGCGCCAGCATACACCGATGATTGAATTATCATTACGTCAATTACGTTTAAACGTTTTAAAATATTCTTATAAAAACTTAAATATCGAACGTGAATATCATTTATTTGCGCAATATGGCTTCTTCCATGCACTTGCGGGTTTCACTGATATTGTCTTTTTAGAAAATTTCACTGTATTAAGTGATACCGTACACAATGACTATACGACATTTGCGATTGAGGAAATGAAGCAATTCGTCTTTAATCAATTAAAAGCCCCTATTACTATTTTTGAAGCACCACAATATGAAAAAGGAAAGCTTGAAGCATTAGGCTTTACACATGTTCCGGAGACAAAATACTTCTACCTACGTGCTACAGAATATGCAGGCTTAAAGGTCGATCCAATCGAGCTACATGATAATGGTCAGGACATTACACGCTGCTTTGACTATGGTCCAACGACGGTGACAGAATTAAATCATTATATTTATGCAGATTAAATGTAATTAGTATTTTCTTTTTAAATACTCGCTGCCCATTTCCTATCCTAACATGAGATTTAACTAGTTATGTCATATATTATTAGTATACTGTTTTTTTGTAGATGGGGAGTTGAGTATGTATATCTTTTCATTCCATTATTAACGCAAGCCTTAAAGAAACAGCTTGGCCTTTAAAAAAAGCCCTCCAAATTTGGAAGGCCTTTTTTAATATGTTAATTTTGCTAATCGTGTATCAAAGCGCTCGCGCCAATCATCTGCAAGTGCATCGACCGCAATGATTTTTTTCATGCGTTCTACATCTTTCGCATGATGGAAGTATGTCTCATTCCCAAAGAGTACGGTTATATTCGCTGGGTCTTTTTGCAGTAACGTCATTTCTGAATCACTGTAGACGCTGCCTTCTTCTAGTACGCGGCATAAATAGCCCGTAAAGCCGGTCTCTACCATGCGCTTCATCATCTGTGGATTCCCTACACGACGATTGATTGTATTACAAGGAATGCGCCCCTGTGTCACCTGAATGATTGCATCCCCTAGCTGATAAATATCACCAATTGCGACATCTGCTTCAAGTGCCTCACGTACCGTAATATTTTCGCCAAATGCAGAGGGTGGTAATGTATCGCCGAATTCTTCCTGCCACTGCAAATAATGCTCATACGGATACACACAAACGGCACGGTCTAGGCCACCATGATGCTTTAAATCCGCTACACCATCGCCTGTAAAGCCATCCTTTGTTAAAAAAGCCTCTGTTACGGCCTCTTTACAAATGCCAGTCTCCATCGTTTTATCGCGCCCATAACTCATTTTTTTAGGCTTCCCAATTGAAAAATACGTTAATGCTGTCATCATACTCCCCCTTTGTTTATTTCATTGTATACAACGCGCTACAAAAAGAAAAGATGATTATGCTATACTGATGTTAACGTACATAAGGCTAGTTAACCCCGCGTAAATCACAAAATGTTAACAAAGGAGTTTTTCAAATGGCAGATAAAACAATGGGCTTCAAAATCACAGATGAAATGCATGAAAAAACGAAAAAAATCATCGAGGAAAGTGGCTATTCAGCAAAAGAATGGTTAGAAAAAGCAGTCGCCCTATACCAGGTTCAAACGATGAAGGATAAAGCGACGGAATTTACGCCAGATTTAGATGAGCTAGAACATCATACACAGCGTATTTATACATTAGTCGCAAATATGATCGAGCGCTCAGGCTATTTACGTGACCAGGCAATTGTTGATTCCACAGAGCTTGTGAAACAAAAAGACCGCACCATCGCAGACTTGCAAAAGCAAGTACAGGAAAAGGATGCGGCTGTGGAGTCGATGAACACACAGTATGATGAACTAAATGACGCCATCGCAGAGCTTGAAGCAAAAAATGCAGAGCTTGCCGGTACAATGGGCGACAAGCAGGCATTAATTGCGAGCTATAGTGAAAAAATCGTGAAGCTAGAGGAAGAAATTGCCTCTTATAAGGGCCTCCGCAATGACCTTGCATTAGCAAAGCAAGAGCATACAGCCTTAGTGACAGCACATAAAAAAGAATTGAAAGCGCAAGATAACGAGCTTCAAAAGGCATATCAGCTAAACCACGACTTAGAAAATCAATTACAGGCGATTGAAACATCTCATGCAAAAGATATTGAGCTTGTGCGTATGCAGGAATCTGCGGCGAAAAATAATGAGCTTGTCGCAATGAGCCGTGAGCATCAGCAAGAAATCAATCAGCTTCATGCAATGTATAATGAGCGCATTCAAGCGCTTTTAACAAAATCTGAGGAAGAAACTGAAAAATAGGTATATTTTACTTTTTCAACTTTATTTACTTTTTTTGAAAAAAATAAGGTTTACACTAAGCATATAGTGGTTATATTATAAGTGTACTTTTCATATTCTTCTCATTTGACCGCTTGCGTTTCGACGCAGGCGGCTTTTTTATTGTAAGCCGAGGCGTTTCATACGATATTGAAGACTTTGTCGGCTAAGGCCTAACTGTTTTGCGGCAAGCGTAATATGATGCTGTGTATCCGTTAATACTTTTTCTAAAATGACACGCTCTGCATCGAGTAATTGCTCCTTTAAGTTTTTTGACGAATCTTGCTCAAATGATGTAAACATCGCTTTTTGAAGTTTAGGAGCTTTCATCCGGAAATAATACGGCAAATGTACCTCATCAATAATTTGCTCGTATTCCATACTGTTCATGGCTGATTCAATCGCATGCTCAAGCTCACGCACATTCCCCGGCCAGTCATGCTGACGAAAATGCTCGCGGGCAGCGGGTGAAATCGATTGGACATTCATTTGCAGCAAATCATTGTATTTATGAATAAAGCTTTCTACTAATAAATCTAAATCATCCATGCGCTCTCGAAGCGGCGGAATCATTAGTGCGACAACTGCAAGACGATAATATAAATCTTTACGTAGCTTTTCCTGTACAATTAATTCAAATGGATCCTCATTAATGGTCGCAATCATGCGTACATCTACTGAAATCTCTTGTAAGCCGCCAATCCGGCGCACCTTTTTCTCTTGTAGTACGCGCAGTAGCTTGGCCTGTAGATGGATAGGTAATGAATTTAACTCATCTAACAATAACGTGCCGCCATTTGCCTGCTCAAATAAGCCTGGACGATCCTCTGCACCAGTAAATGCCCCTTTCGTTGTACCAAATAAAATACTCTCCATTAGCGTATCAGGCAACGCCGCACAGTTTTGTGCAATGAGTGGCTTATCGGAGCGATTGCTAGCATCATGGATGCTTTGCACAAATAATTCCTTTCCGGTTCCTGTTTCGCCAATTAATAGCACATTAGACGTTGTACGCGCCGCACGTTTTGCGAGCTCTATAACATCGAGAAGCCCACTATTTTCACCAATAATATCATCAAAATGGAAGGATGGCTTTAGTGCCTCTTTTTGATGTCGTAAAAGTCGCTCTATTTTCGTAACATCCGTCGCAATTTCCATAACGGCTGTTACCTCACCCGCTTCAACAATCGGATAGGTATTATTAACCGTCATAATTTTACGCCCGATATTATTAAAATATTGCTGCTTTACGTTTAGCACGGCTTCCCCGGTATGAAGTGCCGTTAGTAATGTACTTTCCTCATTTTCCTGAAACTGAAAGACATCATGAATATTTTTATCGAGCACTTCACTACGATTCATCGCCTCTAGCTCGGACATTTTATGATTGTATACAATGGTTTTGCCTGTCGCATCAATTATATGAACGCCTACATTCAAACAATCCATGGCATTGATTAATAATTTTTCCATTTTGTCACCTCTTTTCACTAGCATAGCAAAAAAAATTGGCGAAATGGGTAAAACGCCAAAAAATTTCTTAATTTTCTGGCTTATCATACAATAAAAAGCGTTTTATGATGCGGATTTGACGCTTAGTAGAAGTTGGCATGATTTTTGCATAGATAAAGTCGACACATACTTTTTTTAAAGGGGCGGATTGATTATGACAACAGCATCTTCATCGATTATGACAACAACTGAAAAATTAGGCGCACACAATTATCACCCACTGCCAATCGTGATTGAGCGTGGCGAAGGTGTTTGGGTATATGATCCGGAGGGCACGAAGTATATGGATATGCTATCGGCTTATTCGGCACTCAACCAAGGGCATCGTCACCCTAAAATTATTCAGGCACTTGTCGACCAAGCACAGAAGGTCACGTTAACATCACGTGCATTCCATAATGACCAATTGGCACCGTGGTATGAAAAGGTGACACAAATGACCGGAAAAAATATGGTGCTGCCGATGAATACAGGCGCCGAAGCGGTGGAGTCCGCAATTAAAGTGGCACGTCGCTGGGCATATGATGTCAAAGGTGTGGAAGCAGGGAAAGCAGAAATTATTGGCTGTATCGGCAATTTCCACGGTCGTACAATGGGTGCCTTATCCCTCTCATCTGAGGAGGAGTATAAGCGAGGCTTTGGGCCAATGTTAGAAGGGTTTAAGGTCGTGCCTTACGGGGACGCAGTGGCACTCGAGCAAGCGATTACGCCAAATACGGCGGCGTTTATCGTTGAACCCATTCAAGGGGAAGCGGGCATTATTATGCCACCAAAAGGCTATTTAAAAGCAGTAGAAGCAATTTGTCGCAAACATCAAGTATTATTCATTTGTGATGAAATCCAAACAGGCCTTGCGCGTACAGGGAAATTATTCGCTTATGAATGGGAGGATGTCATGCCGGATATGCTTATTTTAGGAAAAGCATTAGGCGGCGGTGTGATGCCAATCTCTGCGGTCGTGGCGAATAAGGATATTTTAGGCGTCTTAAATCCTGGCTCACACGGCTCAACATTTGGCGGCAATCCACTAGCTTGTGCAGTATCCACTGCTTCTCTTGAAGTCATTGAAGAGGAAAACCTTGTACAGCGTTCGCTTGAGCTTGGGCAGTACTTTAAAGAGCAACTTGAAACAATCAACCATGTAGCTATTAAGGAAATTCGTGGCACAGGGCTCTTTATTGGTATTGAGCTACACACAGATGCGCGTCCTTACTGCGAGGCACTGATGAAAAAGGGCTTATTATGTAAGGAAACGCATGCAACCGTTATCCGCTTTGCTCCACCTCTTGTGATTTCAAAAGAAGAGCTAGACTGGGCGCTTGAGCAGATTAAAACGCTCTTTAATTAATTAACAAAATACCCCCAGAAGTTAGATGCCTTGTATGTTCGCTTCATGGTACACTTACATGCAGGGGGGATTTTATGAGAAATTACACAACGAAGGCGTTGTTTTGGTTATGGCTTCTTATCATCTATGTACTCGTTTTCGTGGGTGCTTATTTTTATAACACGATGGCTAAAGCACCGAATGTGCCACTTTTAATCGGTGTCATCGCCCTTTTCAGTCTTATTTTTATTCCGGTGTATTTGGCGATTTGGCGTTCCATTGAAAAACGTGAGGCACGAAAAGCAGCTAAGCAACATTTACGATTTTAAAAAAGATAGCTCTCTTCTAAAAAAAGAGATGCTATCTTTTTTGATTGGTCGCAAGTTTCTTGCAACCTCGCTCTAATTAGTCAACAATAAGGGGTAGGGGGTATAAAATGAACACCATTTTACTTGTTGACGACGAACATCCTATTACCGATGTTTTACAAACGTATTTTGAAAAATTACCAGCGCATGTAGTTATAGCGCATACAGGAAGTCAGGCATTAGATTTACTTGAAAAACATGTTGTTGATTTAGTTATTTTAGATTTAATGCTGCCCGACATGCGTGGTGAAGATATTTGTCTCTATCTAAAGCTAGAAACATCGATTCCGGTCATTATGCTTACCGCAAAAATTAGCATTGAAGATAAGCTCAATGGATTTCATATTGGAGCTGACGATTACGTAATTAAACCTTTTCATCCAAAAGAAATCGTAGCACGTGCAAAAAGGCTTTTACCGAAATCAGCGAATCTTCAAGTAGGTGCAATTAATTATGAAGCAACAGCACGACTGCTTACCTTACCGGATGAAGCCGTTACGTTGACAGAGAATGAAGGGAAAATTATGACATTACTACTTGAGAATCCAACGAAAGTATTTAGTCGTTATGAAATGATTGAAAATTTATTTAGTGAAGAGACAGACCCACGGGTTATTGATCAGCATATAAAAAATATTCGGAAGAAAATAAACTACCCACTCATTCAAACTGTTTTTGGTATTGGGTATAAATTAGAAGAAGTGAGTCATCTCTCATGAAACTTGTAGTGAAAATAACGATTCTGTTGACTCTTTTCACATTTTCTACGCTAATAATCAGTATGTATATCTTATTACATAAAGCACATAAGCATTTTCAAATGCTCGATTCTAGTCAAAATGACGCACTCCTCGCCCATTTTGATATGGCTTTACGAGAAACAGCTAGTTGGACATTACTCATTCTTTTCGTAGTAATTAGCATTGCGAGTTTTTTATTAGCGCGAATGATTATTAAGCCAATGCACATTCTTCAAGCTTTTGCGCTTAAGCTCGTCAAAGGAGAAAGATATGTCTCCTTACCTTCTATGCCAAATGATGCAATCGGACAATTGGGGTGTTCCCTACAGACACTCGATAAAACACTCGCTCAGTATGAGCAATCACGAAATGAAATGACTCAAAATCTGGCACATGAAATACGGAATCCATTGGCTACTTTAAAAAGTCAATTAAGTGCTTTTGAAGATGGTCTTTGGGAAGTAACACCAGCACGTTTATCGAATTGTACAGCGGAGTTAGATCGATTGATTGGTCTTGTAGCAGAGCTCGATCAATTAAATGTGATTAATGATCCAAAATTCACTATTGAGCGAAAAAACCAATTCATTGCACCAATTATCGAAAAAACGGCGATGCTTTATGCGCCGATTTGTTTATCAAAAAAAATGGAGTTAGCGATTGATGTAGCACCTCATTTAAAGGGCTTCGTCGATGAAAAACGACTTACACAAATTTTACAAAATATTTTTGAAAATGCCATTCACGCTGTCGAATCAGATGGACGTATTCAGTGTTATGCAAAGGAAAATGGGCAATCTCTTTGTATTATTATCGCAGATACAGGTGGTGGCTCACCTACTCCTGAAAAGCTATTTACGCGCTATGTTAGTAGTACATCCTCTTCTAATAAAGGGTTAGGACTAACGATTACAAAAGCATTAGTAGAAGCCCATCAAGGAACCATTATGATGAAAAATAATGATATAGGTGGCATGACTTGTCAAATTGATCTCCCTCGCCATTCTTCATAAGTTCTACATAAGTTCTTTTTATAATGAAACAAAAGAAAGGATGAGAATACATGAAAAAATGGATTATGACAACAGCTATCATTGGAGTAATAAGTCTGAGTGCATGTGGACAAGCTGATACGACGGAAGAACAGCCAAAACAGCAACATGATATGAATCATGAATCGATGAATCATTCGTCAAGTGAAGGAGCACCGGATGCTGTTAAAAAAGAAAAGAATCCTAAATTTTCAGTAGGTAGTAAGGTAACCATGGAGGCCCATCATATGCCTGGTATGGACGGACAACAAGCGACTGTCTCAGGTGCGTACGACACTACGGTATATAGCGTGACTTACACGCCGACTACGGGTAAAAAAGAACCTGTCAAAAACCATAAATGGGTCATTCATGAAGAAATCAAGAAAGCCTCCCCTACTTCGTATAAAAAGGGTGACAAAGTAACTCTAACTGCTGACCATATGGAAGGAATGGCCGGTGCTAGAGCGACAATTGATTCCGCTAAAAAAACGACCGTTTATATGGTCGATTATAAAGATGCAGATGGACAAATGATTAAAAATCATAAATGGGTAACAGAAGATGAATTACGAGCTGCTCACTAAAATTAAAGGGTTGGAATTGATTATTCCAATCCTTTTACTTTGTACGGATAGGGAGAAATTTTTAGATAAAGCATCATACTTATTATTGATACGATAAATAGCGTTGTTCCTGCTAGTATAGGAGAGGATACGAAAAAAATAAGAGGCGCCAATATTCGACCAATCGTATATTGCATGTTAGAAGCACCCATATATTGGCCACGCATCGCTTCTGGTGCATGCCTACTAACAAAATGATTGATGACAGGTGCACGAACAATTTCACCCATCGTGAATGCCACAATGAGTACAATGAGTAGCACAAGATTGGTTGTCATACTCATAAGAAATAAACTACCACCGTTTAGTAGGCAGGATAAAATAAACACATCTCGGTCCCGCCAATTTTTAAGTAAGCGTGTTGTCGGTAAAATAAGCACCACAAACATCAGGCCGTTAATGCCTAAAAGAAGGCCTAGAATAGAGCGACTATCTAAATGCCACTGTGCCGGTACTTCATCAACGATGTATTTAGCGATAAATAAGTCGAGCTGCATAATGGTAAAAATCGATAGTACACCAGCTAAAATATAGAGAAAAAATACGCGGTCTTGCACAATCAGGCGATAATTGCCGGCCTTTTCTAGGAGGCTACGTGTGATTTTTTTAGCGGGCTTTTTTCCTGGTAAGGTCTCGGTCATTTCAATAAAAATAATGAGTAGATACACACTTAAAATAAGCGTACAGGCCCATAATAAAGGTGTGCGATAAGAGAAAAATAACGTGGCTCCGATTACCGGGCCCAGTACCGCACCAATATTTTTGACGGTAATAAAGGTCGCAAATACGTGCTTGCGCTCTTCGTCCGGCACTAAATCGGCAACCATCGCATCACTCGCGGGGCTATAAAGGGCACCGCCAATGCCAATCAATACATAGGCGACATAATCAAGCCAGTTTTCCGTTGATAACGCAAATAATGCAAACATCACGGCCTGAATACTAGCACCAATAAGCATCGTTGTTCGTCGCCCAAGTGTGTCGGCAATAACCCCACCGATCAATTGGCCGAATAGCTGCACAAACGGTGGAATCATCATCAATATACTTGCTAGCTGTACGCCAAATTGACTGCTAAAATAAATGGCCATATACGGGAAATACATCCAGTAGCATAGGTTAAATAACCCTTCTCCCACAAGACGAATTTTCAAATTTTTATTCCATTTCATGCGCTTTCCCCTCACTGTATCGTCTACTATACCGAGCTTTTCTAGTAAAAAATAGACTTATATTTTACAATCAGGTATACTAAAAATAATAGAAATCGAATAATACGTAATTTATTTAAACTGCGGCAAAAATAGAACAAACGTTCCGAAAGGGCGTTTTTTTATTTTCAAAAAAACATTGCACAATGTATTTTTTTCTAGTAATATGAAACACAATTCAATGATTCGACAAATTCGATGAAAAAGAGAGTAGCCGATATGAGAGGGTTAAGCGAGCTAGGAATTGGTGTAAGCCTAGACAAATCCATACGGTGAACCGCACTTTGGAGAAAACTTCTGAAACGTAGTAGGAAGTATCGGGGCAATCCTCGTTAACAATGATGAGTGGCCAAATTTTGGCAACTAGAGTGGTACCACGGGAATCTATGCTCTCGTCTCTTTTATAGAGGCGAGGGCTTTTTTTATTGGAGGAGAAAAAAATGAAAACAATGATTGCACAATTACTACATGACACACTTGATCACGCCATTGACCAAGCGACAATCGAACAATTACTTGAAAAACCAAAACATGATGAACTAGGTGACATCGCCTTTCCATGTTTTATTTTAGCGAAACAGCTACGCCAGTCCCCTGTTCACATTGCGAAGGATTTAGCAGAAAAATTGCAAGATGTGCGTATTAAAGAAGTGGTTGCAAACGGCCCATATGTGAACTTCTTCTTACAGCCGCTTCCTATCGCGAATACGATTATTCCAGCAATTGTGAGCGAGGGAGCTGCCTATGCGACGGCACCAAAGAATGGCAAAAAAGTGGTTGTAGACTATTCATCACCAAATATCGCGAAACCCTTCTCAATGGGGCATTTACGTTCAACGGTTATCGGGCAAGCAATTTCGAATATTGCAGAAAAAATGGGTTATGAAGCGGTTCGCATTAACCATCTTGGAGACTGGGGTACGCAGTTTGGAAAATTAATCGTTGCGTATCGCTTATGGGGCAATCCTGAGGCAATTCGTCAGCAGCCGATTCAAGAGTTATTAAAGATTTATGTGAAATTCCATGAGGAAGCGGAGAAAGATGCTACACTTGATGAGCAAGCACGCCAGGCATTTAAAGCGCTTGAGGACGGAGATGCACAAGCACTTGGGCTTTGGAAAGAATTCCGCGAAGCTTCCTTACTCGAATTTAATGAAATTTATGAGCTTTTAGGCGTTCATTTTAATTCAACGAATGGCGAAGCCTTTTATAATGATAAAATGGACCGCGTCGTAGAAGAGCTAGAAGCTAAAAAATTACTAACATCTTCAGAAGGTGCACAGGTCGTTGATTTAGGTGAAACCCTGCCTCCTTGCTTAATTAAAAAGAAAGACGGCGCGACACTTTATGCAACGCGTGATTTAGCTGCTGCCATTTATCGTCTCGAAAACTACGCACCTGAAAAACTATTTTATGTTGTTGGTGGCGAGCAAACACTACACTTCAAACAATGGTTCCAAGTGCTTGATAAACTGGGCTATGACGCATCAAAATTTGCCCATATTCCATTTGGTATGATGCTAAAAGACGGCAAAAAAATGTCGACACGTAAGGGCAAAATTGTCTTATTAGCAAATGTATTGAATGAAACAATGGAAGCTGCAAAGCAAACCATTCTAGAAAAAAATCCAACGCTTGAAAATAGTGATGTAGTTGCCAAACAAGTTGGTATCGGCGCCGTATTATTCAATGATTTAAAAAACGACCGTCTAAATGATATCGAATTTTCAATCGAGCAAATGCTAACATTTGAAGGTGAGACCGGTCCATACGTGCAATATACGAATGCACGTATTCATACATTACTTGAAAAAGCCGATTTTAAAGCACATACTGCTCCGCTTCAAGCAATCGATGATACATTATGGCCGCTCATTAAAGTGCTCGAAACATTTGAAGCGACGATTGCGCGTGCCTATACACAGGCAGACCCTTCTCAAATTGCTAAATTTAGTTTACAACTTTCTCGCACCATTAATAAATTCTATGGTCAGCAAAAAGTCTTAACACAGGATGACACGCAGCAGGACCGCTTAACCGTGCTGTATGCCGCGTCTATTATTTTAGAGCAATGCTTAAATCTTTTAGGTATTGAGGCACCAGCGCATATGTAGGGTATAAAAGAAGCTTTGACATACGTGTAAAATTGCCCGTTCCTAGGAACATATGAAAAACCGGAATCACGCTGTGGCGCGGTTCCGGTTTTATTGTTGCGAACGCTTAAAAAGAAAATGACGTGTTTTGTCCCAGACTCTTTTTTAGACGCGATTTTCTTTGATACTACGCATTTTTTGAAAAACGCTGTGGCATATCTAAATGATCATGCGCACGAATTGTATTTTTTAATTTTAAAAGGATTTTTCGACGCATACGTGAAATATGCATTTGCGACACGCCAAACTTATCCGCTACTTCTGTTTGTGTCCAGTTTTTAAAGAATAAAAGTTCAACAATCTCTCGTTCTTGCGCAGTCAAATAATTTAAAGACTGTTTTAACACTAGATGATCTTCAAATTTCTCGTAATTGTCATCTATCATCCCTTGATAATCATTGTATGTAGAGGGTGCACCATCTGTTGTGCCCATTTCTACAGGAGCTTCTAGAGATAATGTGTTATAGCCACTCATTAGTTCCATCGTTTCTAATACAACATCCTCTTTTACCTGTAGATATTCCGCAATTTCTGAAACTTTAGGTGAGCGCTGTAATTGTTCATTTAATTCATTCACTGCTTTATTGACATGCATATAAAATTCTTTGACGCGGCGCGGCACATGTACGTCCCATGTGCAGTCTCGGAAATAACGTTTGATTTCCCCAGCGATTGTCGGAACAGCGTATGAAATAAATTTCCCTTCTAAATTCAAATCAAATTTTTGAATCGCTTTCGTTAGCCCCATCATGCCAACTTGTACAACATCTTCACGTTCATTCATCTTGCGTGAATACTTATTTACAATTGACAACACGAGAGGCTGAAATCTGTCTACAAGCTCGGCTGCTGCATCAGTATCTCCATTTTGTGCGTCTTTTAATAATGCGTGAATCTCTTGTTCATTAAATGAATTCTTTTTCATTGGTTAAGTTCCTCCTGTTTGATTAGTATGAACTTCTGATAAATCTAATTGACTTTACCTCTCCTTAAACATTGTCAAACTTATTTTTTTAAAAGTTATACTAATGAATCATCATCAATAGTCTCTTTGAAACATCTATATTTAAAAAAATAAAAAAAATATGTCTTTTAGAAGCATTTAGACCTTAAAAAGTATATAAATATTTAAAAAAAGACTTAACTAGTTATAAATATACAAACTAAATTCCTTTCTTTTTTTATAAATTTATTATTTTTTATATTTTTTTGTATAATGTTTTTTTAATAATATTAGACAATTTGAATGAATGCTCAAAATCGCCTATAATTTAAAGGAAGAAAGGATTTGGGTCATCATGCTAAATCACTCAGATTATTACTATACAATCTCACAAGTGTCACATATTACAGGTCTTACAAAAGAAACAACTCGAAAATGGGAACAACGTCATCAACTTATTCAACCAACCCGGCTAGAGAATGGTTATCGCCAGTATACGCAGTCAGATGTTTTACGTTTATTGCAAATACAACACTATATTCGTGACGGTGCAACGATTCGTAGCGCAATGGAAAAGACAAATACGTTGCCAGCGTTCCAACCACAAACGACTCATTATTTATTTAAATTATTAGAGTATGGTTGGAATTGCGACGAAGCAGCTTTTCATAAAATATTACAGGAAGCGCATCTTATTTTAAGTATCAATGAATTTTTACATCAATTGATTATTCCCTTCTTGCATCAAGTAGGCGACAATTGGCAAAATCATTCTTGGTTTGAGTACCAAGAAACACTTGCTTCAACGATTATTCGCGATTTTTTAGCGACCATTCGACGAAGCTTCCCGGTCAATAATGAACGTCCATTAGTTTTAGGTGCGTGCCTGCCTGGAGAAAATCACGAGATTGCTATTGAAATTTTATTAATTCAAGCAAGTATTAAAGGCTATCGTAATTTTATGATTGGCAGCTCACCCTCTGTTTCTACGATCGAAGCACTGATATTAAAACTTGAGCCACAGGTCGTTTTATTATCAGCAGCTACATTAAAGCCATTTGAATTATTTCCTGATGAATTACTCAATCTCGAAAAATTTGCGGCACAGCATCCGCATATTCGCTTCGTCATTGGTGGCGAAGGTGCAAGAATCTATACTGAAAAGCAACCATTTAAACATTTAACATTTTGTAATGACATGGCAACGATTTTTAATAGCTATTAAATTCAACTAAAAAAAGCCGCAATCGTCAGAAATGACAATTGCGGCTTTTTTATGCTAGCTGTGCTAAGACATTTTTTACGGAGTCCCATTTATAAATGAAAAACTCTAGTTCTTGTGTGCCAAGGTTCATCGTATCAATTTCAACGATTTTAGCACCAAAATATTCATATAGATGACGCGTATCATTTTCTACTAGCACTTCAACAAATACTTTTTCGCAACCTAACTCATTAAACGTTTGAAAAAGAGCTTTCATTAGTAAGCGTCCATATCCTTTTTGTTGTTCCTCTTTGATAATGTAAATGCTTGTTAAATCACCAACATGTGGCTCTAGCGGGCGTTGATTACATGCCGCAAACCCAACAATCTCTGTCTGCTCATTTTCTAGCACAAAGATATGTTTTTCTTTATCTGAAAGATGCTTTTGCCATAATTTTTTTCGTATGTCATATGTTAATGTCGCCAAATACGCTGGTGACATAATATTTAAATACGTTGTACGCCATGTATCCACATGGACATGTGCAATCCCTTCTGCATCTTTTATCGTTGCGGCTCTCACATGCATAATCATCACCCCCATCTTCTGTATTCCTTCATTTAATTTTTATGAAACGTCGTTACAATGAATCCACATATTGTTTTGCTTCAATTAATGAAGCACCTGATTTTTCGCGTACAAATTTAACAGCTTGGACAGTTTGCTTCTGCATTTTCAACTCTTTTACATGCTGCTGCTCTTCCGTTGATAGTTCTATTGGACGGCTACCAATCCGTTTTTCGAGGTCTTTTATTTTACGATTCATTATAGTTATTTGTATAAAGGCAAGTGTAGCTAAGAGAAAGCCTAATAAACCGAAAGTTTCCATGTAGTAACCACTCTTTTCTTTTTATTATATGGACTAGCGAGTTATATTCATTTGTTAATTAAATGACCTTTTTAATAAATTTCGCTGGATTCCCGCCGACTACAACATTATCTGGCACATCCTTTACAACAACTGCGCCTGATGCAATGACCACATTATCGCCAATCGTGACACCTGGATTAATAATAGCGCGTCCACCAATCCAAACATTATCGCCGATTGTGACCGGCTTGCCATATTCAAGTCCCCGATTACGTTCTTGTGGGTCAATCGGATGTGTTGCAGTATAAATATGTACGCCTGGTGCCATAAAACAATTATCCCCAATACGAATCTCACATGCATCTAGCATGACACAGGAGAAGTTTGCATAGAAATTTTCGCCCACATGAATATTGTAGCCATAGTCACAACGAAAATTAGGCTCAATAAATAATTCCTCACCCGTTGAGCCAAATAAATCTTGTAATAATTCCTTTCGGCGATATCCTTCTGTCTCCATTGCCTCGTTAAACAAGCGTGTCAGTCGACGTGCATTTAGTCGATCACGCACTAAGTCTTTGTCACTTGCATCATAAAGCTCACCTGCTAGCATTTTTTCTTTTTCTGTCATCACAATCACCTCTTGTACACTGTTCCCTTCCGATGAAATGTAGAAACAAAAAACACGTTCAAAGCGACGCTTCAAACGTGTTTTTTTATAAAGTGTTATAATGAACGCTTTTTTCGCTCATACTCTTCTTTTAAGTCGTCACGTACGGTACGTTCTGTCGGTTTCACACCTGAAAAGTACGCTGCACGCGCCATAATATGACCACCAATAGGGCCCGTAATGAAAATAAACACAATGCCTAAAATGATGCGGGAATTATAAGTTCCCTCTATTTGCCAAAAGTAAATAAAGACACCAATTAAAATGAAGAGTACGCCTAATGTGGCACTCTTTGATGCGGCATGTGCACGCGTATATGCATCGGGAAAACGGACAAGTCCAACTGCCGTCATAACGATGAAAAACGTCCCGAGTAAAAGAGAAAGAATGATGACACTATTGATTAGAATTGTCACGATCAATAATCTCTCCTTTCTCTAAAAATTTTGCAAAGGCGATTGTGCCAATAAATGATAAAATCGCCAGCAGTAAAATGATTTCAATGTAAAAACTTGTGCCGACAAAAATCGAAAATAGGCCGACAAGTGCAATGATTGCTACGCCTACCGCATCTAATGCGATAACTCGGTCTGGTGCTGTAGGACCCTTGATGAGACGGTAAACAATCCCTAGCATCGCGAACCCAATCGCCACAATACAAATAATAATGATAATTTGCATAAAGGTCATCATGTACGTGTCACCTCCACAATCGCTTTTTCAAATGTATTTTGAATCGATGCAATGGCCTCATCCACATCATCTAAATCAATAGCATGAATGTAAAGCGTTTTGCCATCATCTGATACGTGTACAACAATTGTGCCAGGTGTTAGCGTAATTAAATTCGATAATAATGTAATTTCCCAATCTGCTGTTAGCTCTGTTGGATACGCGAAAAAGGCTGGTGTCATCGTAATTTTCGGCTTCATCGCATGCTTCACAACATCGACATTGGCATTCCAAAGCTCTCTGAAAAATAACAGGAATAACTTTATAACGGCCCAGACGCGGTGTAAATAAAAGCGACTTTTAAACATATGACGCATCATATACAGCATGATAAGGCCAAGAAGATAGCCAGTAATAAAGCCTACTCCTGTGAACGTATTCGATAAAAACATCCACACAAGCGCTAGGAAGACATTTAATAAGATTTGTACAGCCATCTTACTTACCTCCTTTTACAGCATCAATATAGAGCTGGGGATTCGCAAGCACTTCTGCAGCCTGTGTCATATAGGGCATCAATGCATCTGCACCGACACCATAAGCTACTGTTAACAGGACGAGGATAGCTGTCGGAATCCAAATCTGCCAATAGACTGTTTTTTTAATAGGTGATAGTTGTTGTTCTTTGCCCCAAAAAGCGTAAACAAAAATACGAATCACCGATAGTAAAACAATTAAGCTCGATAGTAAAATCCAAATGCCAGACGCAAACTGCTCTGCTTCAAAGCCACCTTTTACAAGTAGCATTTTTCCGATAAAGCCACTTAGTGGTGGTATACCTGCTAAGCTAAATGCAGCAATTAAATAAAGCCAACCAAGACTTGGGTAGCGCTTCATTAAGCCGCCCATTTTCTTCAAATTCGTTTGTCCTGTAATATACACGATAATGCCAACAAGGAAGAACAAAGCTGCTTTAATAAGCATGTCATGCACAACATAAAACATCGAACCGCGTAACCCTGTGTCATTATACGTTGCAACACCATATAAAATGACACCCACAGCAATGATAATATTATAAATAATAATTTTCTTAACATCCCAGACAGCGAGTGCGCCAATACAGCCAGCAACAATTGTTGCGACACTTAAATAAAGTAATACGGTATGTGTAAAGGCAATATCACCTGTGAAGAAGAGTGTGAAAGTACGCGTAATCGCATATACCCCTACCTTTGTAAGGAGCGCACCAAAAAGTGCTAGTACTGGAATTGGTGGTCCACTATACGAGCTTGGTAGCCAGAAAAATAGTGGGAAAATCGCTGCTTTTAGACCAAAGACAACAAGGAATAAAATCGCAATCGCCGTCAAAATGCCAGGCTGATTGACGTCGCTCACCTTTTGCGCAATATCTGCCATATTCAGTGTCCCTACAACAGAATAGAGCATCGCCACGGTAATAACGAATAATGCAGATGATACAACATTAACTAAAATATATTTAATCGATTCGCGGAATTGAATTTTTTCGCCACCTAGAACGCTAAGTAGGTACGACGCCATCAACAATACTTCGAAAAAGACGAATAAGTTAAAAATATCGCCTGTCGTAAAGGCGCCATTTACACCAACGAGCATTAGTAAAACTCCTGGGTAATAGAAAAATTGCTCGCGTGCGATACCAATCGTTCGGAAGCTATACCAAATCGTAAATAGCGTAATAATCGACGATGTAAGTACGAATAAAATCGATACCATATCCGACACCATTGTAATGCCATATGGCACCGGCCAGCTACCGAATGTCACGACCTGAATGCCGTCTATATGCACCTTTTGTAAAAGCCAAATGCTCGCAGCAACCGTTAAAATCGCGCCAACTAATGCGCCCGCTCGCTGGAATCGTAATTGCTTAGGCGCAAACATTAGGAGAATCGCAAAGGCGAATGGAATAATAATCGGCATTAATGGACTATTCATCATGCTCTTCTCCTCTCATTTCATCAATATTGTCTGTCTTTAATTCCTGATATGCACGGTATGCGAGCACTAGGAAGAAGGCCGTTACCCCAAAGCTAATAACAATCGCCGTTAAAATAAGCGCCTGTGGTAATGGATCGGCCATGCTACTATTCGCAACCCCATCTGCTAAAACCGGTGGCGCATCACTGCCAAGGCCACCCATTGTTAAAATAAGCATATGCGCGCCGTGACTTAGTAAACCTGTACCGATAATAATGCGTAAAAGGCTCTTCGATAAAATTAAATAGATGGCTGCGAAGAATAAAAAGCCAATCACAAAGGCCATTAATATTTCCATTATTCGTCGCCTCCAATCGATTGAATAATAATCATTGTCACACCGACAACGACTAAATACACGCCGGTATCAAATAACATCGCCGTATGCAGCTCTGTTTTACCAAGAAGCGGCAGTGTGAAATAGTCAAAGTAATGCGTGAAAAAGGCCTCGCCCGCAAAAGCTGAAATACAAGCCGTCAGTAGCGCTAATGCCAGCCCGATTGCTGTTAGCGTCATATAATTAATCGGCAATAATGTCTGCACCGTTTTTAAATCAAAGGTGATTAGTAGTAAAACGATGGCACATGACATTAATAAACCGCCGACAAAGCCGCCTCCAGGTGCGAAATGTCCTGCTAAGAAAATATGAATCGAGAACAAGAAAATGATAAAGAACACCATTTGCGTCATCGTGCGCATAATGACATTATTTAATTTCATTTTTATCCGCTCCCTTCTTACGACGTAGCTTAATCATGCCGAAAATCGCCATACCTGCAATCGCTAATACGGTAATTTCAAACAATGTATCAAAGCCACGATAATCGACTAAAATAACATTGACGATATTTCCGCCGCCCGCTTCTTTATAAACAGTTTCTTTATAATATTCACTAATTGATGATAATAATTTTTGCGACTGTGAAGCGAGCGCCATGAGCGTCACCATGACACCTACCGCTAGCGCAATCACAAAGTTCCCTAATCTAAAGGGTAAGCGTGCCTCATGACGACTAAGTTTCGGTAAATGGTAAAACGCTAATAAAAATAGCGCAACGGACACCGTTTCAATCGAGAGCTGTGTTAGCGCTAAATCTGGTGCATTAAATAATACGAAGAACATCGCCACCGAATACCCGACGACACCAAGCGCGATAATCGCCGTAAGACGTGTACGCGCAAATAATACGGTCAATGTCCCGAGCACAAGCACAACAACGAGGGCAATATCAAAGGCACCGATATCACTAGCGTGTGCTGTATCAAAGGCATAGCCGTCTTTCATAAAGAGCGTCGACACGACGATGATGACAATTGCCGCAAACATATAAATGAAATACGTACGAATCGAGCCTGTCATATAGCGCTTCGATACCTTTGTCATATCCTCATCGGCTAGACGCATCATACGACGATACAGTTGATTTAGTGAAAACCACTCTGGCACAAGTGAATACACCTTACGCCAATGTTTAACCGTCATAAATAATCCAAAACCAACGACAACCACACCAATTGTCATCAACAGCTCCGTATTAAAGCCATGCCACATTGAAATGTGAATGTCTATATCACCAACTGTTAAGAATTGATTTGGCTGAATCGCCAAAACAGCTGGCTTAATTAATGCATCTGTCACAACGTTTGGAATGAAAAATAACACAATAACAAATGATGCTAACACTATTGGCGAAATAAGCATACCAATTGGTGCCTCATGCGGTTTTTTTGGTAATTCGTGACGTTTTCCAAAGAAAATACCTGTCACGAAGTATAAACAGTACACAAACGTAAAAACGCTCGCTAGCCATGCAACAACAGGAATCAGTACTGCGACTGTTGACCAACTGAAGTCTTGTGCACTAAGCATCGTTGTGAAAAATAACTCTTTTGATAAAAAGCCATTAAATGGTGGCAATCCGGCCATTGAAAGGCTTGTAATCATTGCAACCGTAAAGCTAATCGGCATTAAACTCATCAGGCCACCAAGTTTACGAATATCTCGTGTGCCAGTCTCATGGTCAATAATTCCTGCAATCATAAATAAGGCACCTTTAAATGTCGCATGATTAATTAAATGAAATAGCGCCGCAAAGCCTGCATACTTAAAGACATTTTCGGCATTGCCATCCACATGATAGCTCATCGCCGCAACACCAAGCATCGACATGATCATGCCGAGCTGACTGACTGTTGAAAAGGCGAGAATGCCTTTTAAATCACGCTGCTTCGTCGCAAAGAAGGAGCCCCAGAATAATGTAATAAGGCCAAGAATAACAATGAGCCAAATCCATGTCGTACTATAGGCAAAAATGGGCGTGAAGCGCGCCACTAAATAAATCCCTGCCTTTACCATCGTAGCTGAGTGTAAATACGCACTAACAGGCGTCGGTGCTTCCATCGCATCCGGTAGCCAAATATAAAATGGGAACTGTGCAGATTTCGTAAGCGCACCGAGTAAAACAAGAATAGCCGCTAGTGTGAAATACGGACTTTCTTTAATTTCTGTCGTATGCAGAAGCATTTCAGAAATCGACATCGTGCCTGTGATGTTGGCGAGAATTAAAAACCCACCAAGCATTAAAAGGCCACCAAAGACGGTAATCATCATTGACTTTAAAGCACCAAAACGCGAAGCATCACGCGTAAACCAGTAACCGATTAATAAAAATGACGAAATCGACGTTAACTCCCAAAATAAATAAAGACTCATGACATTGTCTGACTGAACAACGCCAAGCATCGCTGTCATAAAGAGCAGTAAATACATATAGAAATTATGTAGTTGCTCCTTCGTCTTATCTAAGTAAAAAATGGAATACAGTACAACAAGTGCACCAATTCCGGTAATTAAAATGGAGAATAATAACCCAAGTCCATCAAGAGATGAGTCAATTTTAAGCTGCAAATCTGCTACCCATGTCCACGATGCGTAGGTTGCCCGGTCACCAATTTTTGACGCGTAGTAGCTGACGAGCACAACTGGCACGATTAACACAAACCAGCCTGTATGTAGTTTGATTTTTTTAAATAACAATGGCATAAAAAGCGCGGCAATAACCGGTAAAAAAATCATCCATAGCTGCATAGATAACGCCTCCTTTTCTTTTTCTATAAATACCCTTTTTTAGTAGAAAATAAAATGAACGCAAAAAAGAAGCCTATCACAAAAGAGCATAGATACCCTTTTGTGACAGACTCCTCCTAAAACGAACATTTAATTTTTTCTAGTATAGCATGCCTATTTGCGGGAATGCAACTGTTGCCTGTCTATAATAGTTCCTTACGTAAGGCCTCTCCTGATTTTGGCGAAATCGCACTTACTGGAATATCTAATACCGATTTTGCACCAAAATCACCTTTTTGCGCTAGACGATGTGCCGCGCGCGCATAAGCAACTAAAACGCTTGATGTGAAGTAAGGATTGCTTTCTAATTTTAAATTGAATTCTACAATCTGTTTATGCCCTGCTTGTGACTGACCACTACGAATCACAAATCCACCATGTGGCATACCTGTATGATCTTTCGCAAATTCTTCCGCTGAAATAAAGTGAACTGTCGTATCATAATCTGCAAAGTAGTTTGGCATTGTGATGATTTCTTCTGTAATTTTTTCTGTATCTGCGCCTTCTTTTGCTACCACATAGCATACACGTGTATGTTTTTCACGTGTTGACAGCGTAGGCGCCTCACCGTTACGTACACGCTCTACTGCTGCAGGAACAGGTAGTGTATATTGTACGGCTTTCGCTACGCCATTAATACGGCGAACAGCGTCTGAGTGACCTTGGCTTAGACCATCTCCCCAGAATGTATACGTATCCCCTTGTGGCAAGACCGCTTCTCCTAATGCACGATTTAATGAAAATAGACCTGGGTCCCAACCAACTGAAATAATTGACACGGTATTTGATGCCGCATTTACCGCATCAACCGTTGCAAAGAATTCTGGAATTTTTGCGTGTGTATCAAAGCTATCAATTGTGTTAAACCACTGTGCAAAATGTGGCACTTGCTCTGGTAAATCCGTTGCGGAACCACCGCATAAAATCATGACATCGATTTTACCGATAAATTGCTCAGCATCATCAACGTGATGAATTGCCGCATCCCCTGCAATCGTTACGGTTTTTGGATCACGACGCGTAAATACCGCTACTAGCTCCATATCGTCATTTTGTGCAATCGCCCCTTCTACACCGCGACCTAAATTTCCGTATCCAATAATCCCAACTTTTGTTGTCATGAATGAAATCCCCCTGTATATATATGATTACGATAAATTGTACAATAAATTTAGAAAATTCCAACTGTTATGATGAATTCGAGCGAAATTTGTATAAAAATGCAGTAGTAATGAATAATTACATCCTGATGTCACGTCCACTTTTCTTTATAAGCCCTTTATTCACCGCTGGATAACAAGATTTCATGCATTTCTTTCCTAACATGAAAAAGGAATTCCCAAGTAACAGGAATTCCTTTTAAATTACTAATTATGCTCTTGATTTGCCCATCGCTTTCATAATAAAGCTGACAATTAAAATTAAAATAATCGTACCAAGTAAAGTAGGTAAAATATAGAAGTCGCTTACTTTTGGTCCCCAATGACCTAATAACGAACCACCAATAAACGCCCCGATAATCCCGGCGATAATATTGCCAATTACTCCGCCTGGAACATCTTTACCGACAATTAGTCCTCCGAGCCATCCTAAAATACCACCAATAATGATATACCAAATAAAGCTTAGCATTATACCTTCTCCTCTCAAACTTGATGTGCTGCTACAGTAAATTCTCTCTAGCAACCCTCTCTTATGGTATTCCCTTTTCTCTCATTCTCTAACGCGTCTATAGTACCTTTTCGCAATCTTGAAAAAAGCAGACTATAATAGTAAAAAAGGGGGGCTTTATGATGCAAACACAGAAACTTGTCGAGCGTGTAGCGAAACAGCTACGTGACGCCTCAAGACAGCTTGTTCACCTATCAACAGAGGATGCCTTTTCTTACATAGCAGATGCTTGTCGTAAAGAGCTCCCAATCGATTTTTCAGCAATTGCCATGGCAAATAACGGGCAATATGTGCTAAAGGCTTGGAGTGGCGAGGCACATCCATTAGCCAATTCATTTCCGCTAAACGTCAATGAATGTACACCACTTCTAACGGAGGAAGTCGTAACACATTTACATTTGTTAGAAAGCTGTGCGCTTTTTCAAATGATGCAGTATACCGATGTCCCGTCATGGTTTACAGTCCCATTTAAAATCGATGACACGCGCTTTGGTTTTTGTTTAATCGGTTATTTAACGCCGATTGAGCTCATTCCAGATATGGGCACCGTTTTTAATGAATTCGGTAAGGATGTCGGTGTATCCATGTTGTATCAGCATGAAAAAGATGATAAACAGCAACTCGAGCAATTACTCCTCTATCAGCAAACATTATTAAACGAAACATTAATTGGTGATGCTTTTGACGGTCTCACGAAAAAAATTAGCGAACTTCTACAAAATTCTGTTGTTATTTTCGACCGCTTCCATCACGTTTTATCTGAAGCATGGCTTGATACGAAGCAGCCTTATGACAGTTTGAATGAACACCACCCGATTCATGTCGGTCATGATGTACTCGGCTATATTGCCTTACTCAAGCCCTCTCCTACTACGCATTATGTACAGCTATCGATTGAAGTGGCGAAAAACATGTATGCGATTCAATTTATGAAACAAAAAGTTGCGGTTGAGGCCTATGAGAAGAAAAAGGAGCAGTTACTTGAGCGCTTATTACAGCAACCCTTTGATACGCAAAGTGTGTTAGCACAGGCCAATTTATTAAATATTGATCTAACATTGCCTTTATTTATTGCCGTTGTCGAAACGACTATCGATATGACGGAAAAAGCAAAGCCATTTGAGCCCGCATTAACCGTTATCCAGCATTATGAGCACGCTGTTTTATTATTTAAAGACCGTACACAGTGTCATGCTTTTTATGACCATATTCAAAAATCTGCGCCGATTAAACTGCTGTATAGCCGACCTATTCAAAAGCTTCAAGATGTACGCACAGAGCTCACAAAACTTCAGCAGGCGCTTCCGTTAATTAGTACATCCTGTATAGACTATGCAACCTTAGGTGTCTTACCACTACTGCAAGAAATCGAGCATTACGACGCATTTGTGACAGAGCAATTAGCCGCCCTGTCCCCGCAGCTAGTTGACACCTTGAAGCAGTACTTAGCGCATAATGGCCATGCCTCTGAAACAGCGAAAGCACTGTTCATTCACCGTAGCACGCTATTATATCGACTTGAAAAAATCGAAGAGGCACTGCATTGCTCATTACAGCATAGCGAAACACGCTTTACGTTACAATTGGCATTAAAATTAAAGGAATTACACAATTTGTAGTAATTTTTTTTATTCATTCCTACACTTTGTATGTATATACTGTAAAAAAAATACAGTATAGTGAAGCTAACTAGAAAATGGAGGCGATTTGTATGACAGCAATTTCAAATTTACGTTTACCTGTAATTGGTTCACCCATGTTTATTATTAGCACACCAAAGTTAGTGATTGAACAATGTAAGGCCGGGATTGTCGGCTCGATGCCGGCGCTCAATGCCCGTCCAAAGGAATTATTAGATGAATGGCTCGCGGAAATCACAGAAGAATTAGCAAGCTATAATGCGAAAAATCCAGAGAATCCAGCAGCCCCTTTTGCCATTAATCAAATCGTCCATCACACGAATGACCGCCTAGAGCATGATATGGAACTTTGCGTGAAATATAAAGTGCCGATTATTATTTCTTCGCTCGGCGCGCGTACGGAAGTATTTGACGCGGCACATAGCTACGGTGGTCTATGCCTACATGATGTCATTAACAATAAATTTGCGAAAAAAGCGATTGAAAAGGGCGCAGATGGTTTAATTGCGGTGGCTGCTGGAGCTGGTGGACATGCCGGCTCACTTAGCCCATTTGCACTTGTCCAGGAAATTCGCGAATGGTTTGATGGTCCACTTGCTTTATCGGGCTCTATCGCGACAGGTCAATCGATTTTAGCGGCCCAGGCAATGGGGGCAGATTTCGCCTATATTGGATCCCCGTTTATCGCGACAGAGGAAGCCAATGCGGTCGAGGCTTACAAAGAGATGATTGTGACTAGCCAGGCCGATGATATCGTTTATAGTAATCTTTTTACAGGTGTTCATGGCAATTACTTAAAACCATCCATTGAAAATGCCGGGCTTAATCCAAATGATTTAGCTGAAAGTGACCCATCGAAAATGAGCTTTGGTGGCGATGCAAAGGCGTGGAAAGATATTTGGGGAAGCGGGCAAGGGATCGGTGCGATTAAAACCGTACAACCAGTAAAAGCCTATGTAGACCAATTATATAAAGAATATATAACCGCACAGGAACAGCTCGCTGCGAAAACGACCGGGTTAATTCGCCAATAAGAAAAACGCTAGAAAGCATTTATCTCCCTATTCATATTAATCCAAAAAAAAAAGAAGGAATCGTGCCAACAACGCACGATTCCTTCTTTTTTTATGCTACATTTTCTTCGACAATTCACTTACTTTTTCAGAAACAAATGTTAGTTAATCTAATGCTTCAGCAATGCTTGTAATTGCCTCGCCCTGCTCACTTGAAATCGTATATGTGTCATCCACAATTTTTGAAATTTCAACAACTTGCTGTGTTAAATTGTCCATCACTTGATTGATTTCATTCACCGAATCGGCAGACTGATTCGCTAGTTTTGTAATTTCACTTGCCACGACTGAAAACCCTTTTCCAGCTTCGCCTGAACGCGCTGCTTCAATCCCTGCATTTAACCCTAAAATACGCGTGCTTTTCGCAATATTATTAATCATTTGCAGCATTTTCTTCGTATTCTCGGTATATTTTAGCATATCCTTTTGGGCATCTGATAAATGCTTCATGTGACGGTTAAAATCGTCTGAAGATGCTTTTACCTGTTCAGTTGACGAGGCAATATTTGTCGAAGAATCTACGACTAAATTAGATGTTTGTCTTAATTCTAGCTGGTCTTTCGTTGGCTTAGAATGACCAAAAGCACCAATGATTGCTCCTTGATCGTCAAAAATTGGAACACCCATAAAACGTGCAGCTTCCCCGTATTCTGGTGGCATCTCTGTCACAACACGCTTTCGTTCGCGGATTACTTTTTGAACTACCCCCACTTAGCCGTTATTCGAACATTGCTTGAAGTGGGAGATTCCTACGAACAGTGCTTGCTTGTTTCCAGTTGCTTGAAACAGCGGCTTCACTTTTTTAGTAGGCTATCCCCGTCGTTCCTACGGTTGTTGCTTTAAAAGTCTTAATCCTTCGATTAAGATATTCTTACTTGCATTAATATCTCGGTCTAGTGTCGTACCACAAGATGAACAAGTCCACACACGAATATCCAATGTTTTCTTGCCATCTCGATGACCACAGGCATGACAAAGTTGGCTCGATGGGAAGAATCTGTCGATTTCAACAATTTTTCTACCGAACCATTTCGCCTTATACATCAGTTTTTGTACAAAAGAAGACCATGACACATCACTAATCGCTTTCGCTAACTTATGATTTTTCAACATGCCTTTTGTGTTTAAGTCTTCAAGACAGATGACGTCATAGTGACGAATCAATGCCGTTGACAGTTTATTTAAAAAATCTTCTCGTTGAAACGCGACACGCTCACGCAAACGAGCCACTCTACGACGTTGCTTTTGGTAGTTCATGCACTCACGTAGGTTACGACCATCTTTTTTCGCTTGCTCATAGCGACGTGACAATTTGCGCTGCTCACGTTTTAACTTTTGCTCCATCTTAGCCGTAAAGCGTTGGTTATCCACTTTACGTCCATTAGACAGAATCGCAAAATCGGTGATACCTAAATCAATTCCTACAGCTTCATTTGTTTGAGGCAATGGCTTAAAGTTTGGTACTTCGCATTGGACAGACACGTAAAACGTACCACTCGCATTGTATTTAATTGTCGCTTTTAGAATACGCCCTTCAATATCACGCGACTTCGCAAATTTTACAAGTCCTAATTTTGGTAGCTTCATTTGATTACCGACAATCGCAATATTGTTATTCGTATTCTTCGTAGTATAACTTTGAACTGGATTCTTTTTACTTTTGAAGCGAGGATAGTTATTTTGCTTTTGAAAGAAACGTTGAAAAGCGTCGATTAAATTTTCATAAGAGGCTTGTAATGCCACACTATCTACGTTGCGTAGCCATGCCGTATCCTCTTGTTTTTTCAGCTTTGTGAGCATTTTGGACATAATGGAACGATTCAACCCTTTTCCTTCTTCTTTATAAGAAGTCTTCCATAACGCAAGAAAATGGTTGTAAACAAAACGACAATGCCCATGGGTTTGATGGATGAACGCTTGTTGGTCTTTATTTGGGTAGATACGGAATTTATACGCTTGATGTGGCATGACAGACACCTCCTTTTTCGAATAGTATAATAGGAACAGATGTTCTTTTCAACAAATTAGTACTGGCAGCATAATTGGGTTCGCATTCATCCCCTCCCTACTCACTACGTTCCTTGAGGGAGCGGTATTCTGCAAAGAAATGATAAAAACCATGCTCTGGCCCAAATGGTTTATGTGCATGATTTTCATTCACTTGATTTTCTGATACGGGGGTTGCAATATACACTACTTCTGCCTTGTCGCATACACCCATAATCGTGCCGACTTCATACGCTAAAATTAGTTGAGGAATCGCCTCAATAATACTTGCTAATTGTTTTGGAATCGTCGTTTCCATATTATTCACTCCAATCTCTCATATTAATACTTCTTTTACCTGTTACATTACTATAGAAACACTAATTTAAATAAGTTTTAGAACTATTTTACTTATTTATCTATTTATTTTTCAAGACTTTTTTAATCTTTTTTATGAATTTTCGCATTAAAAAATCGGAATCTCTAATTGATTCCGATTTTTTAATATATTTTGACACTACTTAATTATTTATCCTTTTACTAGCTGATAAATATAATGCATTTCACTCTCATTCATAATTTTCGGAACAGGATATAAAGGGTTTGATTCCGCTAACGCACGTTTTACCATCACTGGAATATCTCGATTCTGGATACCTTTTAGTTTTGTTGGAATATTCATATCCGCATTTAACTGCTGAATGGCCTCAATGAATTTTTTAGCGCGTACAGCATCACTATCATGGTCATCTCCTATCGAAACAAGTGCCGCTAATCTTGCGAGTGGCGTATGTACCGTTTCACCATAAAAGTTAAGTAAATAAGGTAATAGCACTGCATTTGCTAAGCCGTGTGGAATGCCGTAATAACCGCCTAATGTATGGGCGATAGAGTGAACATTGCCAACAAAGGCACGGGTAAATGCAAAGCCTGCTACATAGGATGCGCGTTGCATATTAGCGCGAGCCTGAAGGTTTTCAGGATGTATATACGTTTCATATAAATTGTCAAAAATTAATTGCACCGCTTCCTCACTCGCTCGAAGTGTTTCTGCTGTATTACTTTTTTCAATGTAGGCCTCTACGGCGTGTGTAAGTGCATCCATGCCTGTTGTCGCTGTCACAAAAGGCGGTAAATTCACTGTGAGCAGTGGGTCAAGCACTGCCACATGCGGTACTAAAACCGGATCCATGATGGCATATTTTTCGTGTGTTTGACTATCTGAAATAACTGCCGCAACCGTTGCCTCACTTCCTGTCCCAGAGGTTGTTGGAATTGCAAAAAATGGTGGCATATTTTTACGAACTTTTAACACGCCCTTCATTTGAGGAACCGTTAAATTTGGCCGCGCCACACAAGCAGCTACCCCTTTCGCACAGTCCATTGGTGACCCACCACCAAAAGCGACGATTCCCTCACAGCTATGCTCGTTATAAAGAGCATATGCTTCTTCAATATTTTGAATCGTTGGATTGGCAACAGTATCATCATATAGTGTAAATGAGACCCCTTCACTCGTTAGCTTCTCTAAAAAAGGTAAAACAAGCCCAGCCGTCATTAATCCTTTATCTGTTACGACAAGCACATGGTTCACTTGCTGGCGAATACGCGCAGGTAAGCGAGCTAAACTATTTTCTCCCTCTAATAGCTCAGGCTCCCGGTATGTCATCACCTTTGACGCAAGCTTAAACCCCTTTTGAAATGTTCGACAATATAATTCATGCAACATTTACCCCACCCCTTTAACATCATTTCTTTCATTCTAATACAGAAAACACAATTTTTCACACATAAACGCATAATTTCAGGTATGATAGAGTAATTAGCACATCATCAGTTGTCGTAGTGTCGGTCTCAATCTGAATGAATCTTTATGATTGGAAGGGGAAGTTGCAAATGGAAAATCGTATTCGCTATGCTACATTACAAGATAAGGTTGTCTCAGCTGAGGAGGCAGCATCATGGATTAACGACGGGTCACTTGTGGGGATGAGTGGCTTTACGCGTGCAGGGGATGCAAAAATAGTCCCACTAGCGCTTGTCGAACGCGCTAAAAAGGAGCGTTTCCAAATTGATGTTTTTACTGGGGCTTCACTTGGCCCAGAAGTTGATGAAAAAATGGCAGCAGCAGGCATTATTCGAAAACGTGCACCCTATCAAGGAGATCCGGTCATTCGTAACCTTATTAATACAGGTAAGGTACTCTATATGGATGCGCATTTATCTCAAAATGCTGAATTAGTCCGTACAGGCATTGTTGGCCCAATTGATTACTTAATCATTGAAGCCGTTGCGATTACTGAAGAGGGCCATATTGTACCGACAACATCTGTCGGTAACTCAGCAATCATGGCACAGTATGCACAGAATATTATTATTGAATTAAATACTTCTCACCCACTTGATTTAGAGGGCTTACATGATATTTATATTCCAGGGGACCAAGGGCATCGCCAGCCAATTCCAATGACAAATATCGAGCAGCGTCTTGGAACAACGGCCATTCCTTTAGACCCAGCAAAGATTAAAGGCATTGTGCTCTCTGATATTACGGATGCCCCGTCATTAATTGTCCAGCCTGACGCGGAAACAGCACAAATTGCCGAGCACCTGCTTCATTTTTTACGTGAAGAAATTAAAATTGGACGCTTAACAGAACGATTAGCACCACTGCAATCAGGTGTTGGTTCTGTGGCGAATGCGGTGTTAAATGGCTTCTTAAATTCAGAATTTCATGATTTAGAAGTGTATTCAGAGGTACTGCAGGATGCGGTATTTGACCTAATTGATGCAGGCAAAGTTCGTTTTGCCTCTGCAACATCGATTACATTAAGTAAAGAATGCGGCGATCGAGTGTATGGTAATCTTGATAACTATAAAGATAAGCTTGTACTACGCCCACAAGAGATTTCAAATCACCCCGAAATTATTCGTCGTTTAGGTTTAATTTCCGTTAATACTGCACTGGAGGTTGATATTTATGGCAATGTCAATTCAACCCATGTATCCGGCGTTAAAATGATGAATGGTCTAGGTGGCTCTGGTGACTTCGCTCGAAATGCACGCCTTGGCATTTTCGTAACAAAATCCTATGCGAAGGGCGGTGCCATTTCATCTGTTGTCCCAATGGTATCGCATGTCGACCATACTGAGCATGATGTTGACGTAATTGTAACCGAGCAAGGCATTGCGGATTTACGCGGCTTAGCGCCAAAGGAACGTGCTAAGCTCATTATCGAGCATTGTTCGCATCCGGACTACAAAGCACAGCTACAAGATTATTATGACCGCGCCGTTGAAAAAACCGGCAACGCACAAACGCCGCATATTTTAGAGGAAGCACTTTCTTGGCATACACGCCTTGCTACAGACAAAACCATGAAAAAATAAGGTATCAAAAAAGTGGCTGGGACATAAGTGTAAAACAATCTCTCATATGAGCATAAGAAAAACCGGAATCGCGCTGTTGCGCGGTTCCGGTTTTTCGTTGCGAACACTAAAAAAAGAAAATAAAGTGTTTGTCCCAGCCTCTTTTGTTTTTAAATTTCTTCGTTAAACTTACATGTGCTAATATCGCGACGGAGGCCTAGTGCACGTGGCACCATCGTTTCGAGTAATAAATCTTCTTCTTCGAAAATGATTTTTTTCAGTTCGATGCCAAAGAAATGCTTCATGCGAGATTCCGTCATCACTTCATTAGTTGGACCAAAAACAAGTCCCTTATCCTTACCTGTCATTAAGACATGGTCCGCTAAGTAAAAGGCATGGTTTGGATAATGCGTATTAATAATACAAGAAATCCCTTTTTCTTCCGATAAACGACGAATTGTTTGTAAAATAACAATTTGTTTTTGAATATCTAAGTGCGATTCTGGCTCATCTAAAATTAAGACTTCCGGATTCGATACAAGTGTACGAGCAATTAATGCAAGCTGCAATTCCCCACCGCTGACTTCATTGCATGATTTATGGGCTAAATGACGAATGCCCACTGTATCAAGCGCTTCAAGTGCCGCTTCTTTATCCTTCTTCGATGGCTGTGCTAGCGTACTAATGTATGGTGCACGTCCCATGATGACTAATTCTTCTAATGAATAACCAAATGTCATTTTATGTGCTTGCGGTACGTAGCCAATACGCTTCCACAGCTCTTTTTTTGAATAGCTTGTCATTGGCTGATCATCAATAATTGTTTCGCCCTCTGTCCAGTCAAGTAAGCCGGTAATGCATTTAAGCATCGTCGTTTTCCCTGCACCATTTGGACCAAGAATTGATAAAATCTCGCCTGCTTCAAGTGTAAAGTTTACATTTTTCGCATATAAGTTTGGTAGCGTTTGTTTGCGCTTCATATAGTGGAAATTTCCGTTACGTACTTCTAACTTCACGCCCAACGACCTCCCATACGACGTAATAAGTAAGCAAAGAATGGCGCACCGATAATCGCTGTTAAAATCGATAACGGAATTTCTGTTGCTGTTAAACTACGTGCTAAATCATCAATGATTAATAAGTAAACACTCCCAATTGCCAGTGATACGGGTAAGACAAATTGATTGTTGTTCCCAACAAACATACGCGCGACATGGGGGATGATTAAACCAACCCAGCCAACAATCCCTGCAGCCGCTACTGTCGCCGCTGTAATAATTGTGGCACCCGCAATAACTGCCCATTTCAGCGCTGTCACTGGAATCCCCATTGACTTCGCCTCGTCCTCTGGTAATGTTAATAAGTTTAAACGCCAGCGTAAGACGTATAAAATTAGCATCCCGAATAAAATAATCGGACCTGCGATATATAAATCACGATACGTTGCTGTACCAAGACTCCCCATTAGCCAATACGTAATCGCTGGTAATTTTTCCTCTGGGTCGGCCACAAATTTCGTTAACGAAATAAGTGCATTAAATAACGCAGAGGTAATAACCCCGGCTAAAACGAACATATAAATGGCCGCATTTTTACGATTTCCGGCTACAAAGAATGTAAATAAAATCGCTAGTAGACCAAAGACAAGCGCAAGTAATTGTGCTGTTACGCCTTGACCAAATAATAAAATACCTAGTGAAGCACCAAAGCCGGCACCTGCAGATACCCCTAAAATATCAGGTGATACAAGCGGGTTTCCGAACATCCCTTGGAAGCTAGCACCTGCCATCGCAAGGCCACCACCAATTAGTAGTGCTAAAAGAATACGTGGGAAACGTACATTCATCACAACAGTTTCTTCCATATTCGACCACGTTTGGTCAATTGGGAAAACCTGTGATGTAAGAATTTTCACAATCGTTATAGGGTCTACATAAAAACGACCAATCCCAAGTGACACAACAGCTACAACAATCGGCAGTAGCCACATTAACGCAATTTGCCATTTCTTCATGTTAGGACACTCCTATTGTTTTGCAGCTTCAGAAGAAGGATGTAAAATCGTTTCCTCTTCATCATCTGTTACATCAAAGTTGTAGAAATCTTTATAATACGTTTTAATTTCATCGTTCATGTCGTAATCAAATAATTCTGGTTGGTTATGATTTGCCATCCATTTCAGCATAAGTGGTGCGTCACCTGATGGTGGGAACCAGCGATAAATACCTAGAGGAATCTTATACACTTTTTTATCTTGAACGGCTTTCACGTCGCTCCAGTCTTGACCTGAAATTTTGTTGTTAAATAAGTCTTCTGGTTGTGTTTCAGTGAAGTTCGTAATGTAGATAATATCTGGATTCCATTTATAGATTTGTTCCATATTCACTTCTTTTTGGCCTTGGACACCGTCGCCTGACACGATATCATAGCCACCTGTTTGATTGACCCAGTATTCGCCCCATAGGTTTTGACCCGCTACAACGATTGATTTATCGCTATGTTGGTGTAGCACAAGGACACGTGGTTTATCTTCTTTTTCAACATTTTTTAGCTTTGTATCGATTTCTTTTTGCACATTTGTAACATTATCAACATATTTGTCAGCGCGATCTAATGCGTCGCCACCTTTAATTTCTGCTGTTACTTTTAACCAGCTGTTGAATGTTTCTACCGGATTTGCATCTGCTACTTCAACAGTTTGTAAGGCAACTGTTGAGATACCCGCTTCATCTAATTTTTCGATTGATTTTGTATCATTTGCAATTTCAAAATAAACTTGTGGGTCAACATTCATTAACTCTTCGACATTTAACTCACCATTTTGGATAAAGTCTGTTGATGCTTTTAACACATCTGGAGACATTTTCGCAAGCATTGAGTTTGATGCTGCATTATATGAGTTTGGGTGCATCCCAACGATTTCTTTTGTTGAGTTTGTCGCAACGAACCAGGTTGAAAAGTACGGTAAAATCCCCCCTACAACGACACGATCCACATCTCCTGGAATCGTTACATCTCTACCTAATTGGTCTTGAATCATTTTTTCTTCTGCTGTTGTTTGCTTGTCGCTTGAAGAAGTTGTTTTGCTCTCTTCATTCCCACATGCTGCTAACAGCCCAGCTGCTAATGTTACAGCTGCTAAAAAGCCATATTTCTTTTTCATTTTTGTCTTCCTTCCACAAATAAAGCGTTTTCTATACTATTTATTTGATTATCATTATCAATTATTTATTCTTCTCTATTCTATTGATAATCATTTTCAATTTCAACGAATTTTGTCGAAAATACGTGTAATAGACGATATTTCGACAAAATTAATGTCGAATGATAGCGAATATAGTATGCTAATTGCGAGTGATTATCATTTATATGTAAAACTAAAGGAGATTTTCTATGAATTTATCAATTGCCCGCCTAGATCCGGGTCATGCATTTGGCATCAATGGCCAAATGGTGAAAATGACAGATTTAGCGATTAAAAACATTCCACAATATACCTTAACGTCCGCTGCGCTAGAAGATGTAAACGTTTTAATCATTCCAAACTTCGTGGACCAAGAATTTTTGTATGCTAATAAAAACATTATCGAACGCTTCTTAGCTGACAAAAACATCGTCGTTTTCTGTGGTCACCTATTCCGCCCTTGGCTACCAGGTGCGTCATTATTTATGCCTGAGCGTATTCAGCACCACACAGACTATAATGTCTATCCACAAAACAATACGCCAATTTTTGATGGTGTCGAAACAGAAGATATGACGGTAAATAAAGGTGTCGCTGGTTTCTTCGCACGTGGTTACTACCATACAACAGCTGAGCAAGAAGTTCATTTACGCTTTAAGAGCGGTCATGTCGTTACATATGTGGATCGTCATGCAACAAATGGTACAATCGTTGTTCACGCAGGTCGTCCGCTACTAGGCTACAGTGGTCATAATAAAACAACAGATCGTATTCGCCCACAATTCCTTGCGTTCTTAACACAAGAACTAGCACGCTTACAGGAGGCACAATAATATGAAAAAAATCGGTGTTATTTATTCAGGAAATGAAGCGCATTACCGCACATTTCATGAACCAAAAATCAGCCAATTTATCGAAAAATTAATTTACCACCCTCAATTCGTAGGCACAGACATTAGCGATTTAGATGTCCTTGTTGTTCCTTCACAGTTAAACGGGGAATTATTAATGCAGGGTGCACAAAAAATTCGTGAATTCGCGGCAAACGGCGGCACAGTTGTCGCATTTGGTCCACAGCCTTGGGAATGGATTCCTGAGCAAAAATGGGAAAACCGTGAAACAAACTTCTGGTGGTGGTTAGAAAAAGACGCGAAAAGCGGTCTTGTCTTAACAGCACCAGAGCATATTCTATTTAAAGATTTCTTAACACTTGATGATTGTACTTGGCACCAACATGGTTGCTTCTGGCCTACAGAGGATGCTGAAATTTTAATTGCAACAGAAGATGGTGGTGTGATTATGTACGACCAAAAATTAGCAACAGGTGGCCGCTGGATTGTCACAACATTAGACCCAGACTACCACTTTGGCTCTTACTTCATGCCAGCAACAGAACGCTTTTTAGAAGGATTCTTCCCGTTCTTAGCTTCTGGTAAATAGGTATTAAAAAAGAAGGAATCGCGCAAAAAAGCGCGGTTCCTTCTTTTTGTTATGAAGCTATAAATTGAGATAGTGTTTCAGTGTCTTTTCTACATTGTTAAATAGGGATATATTTTATGCCCATACGTGAAATACGTCGGGGCAGCATCTTCTATTTCATAAAAGGCCTTTGCTAAAATGCGCGCCTCATCTAATGTTAATTTATAAAAATCGAGGCCGGCGGGTAGAACGGTATTTAAATCGACACCCTCGACATCCTCTAGCTCATACTCGTCGATAAATTCACGCTCAAATGTGGCGTAATCTGGGTAGCCTTCAATAATACCCATATCGATAACCATCTCTTTTTTTGCATCAATCCGTATCGTGACGGTCGCATCTGCAAATGCCGCGTTTTTCTCTTTGTCTCGCGGTGTGATGCCAATTAATCCATACGTACGACTCTGTGGTTTTCGGAAACTATGCTGTGGATAGTGAGCCATCATATACTGAAGGCTTTCTTCGTTATACCCGGCATCACTTTCAGTCGTCAGCCCAAAATCTGCGAGCAGCACATTGTCATATGCGAGCGTCGGTAGCCCTCTTTGTAATCTTTTTACAATATCAATTGCCATACAAATGCTTTCAAATGTCGTTGCACTCCAATGATAATAAACATTGGCTACAATGATACCATCAAAATTCAACGCTAAATTTAACCGTTCACCCAAAACCTTCGCCACCTTTCCATTCTTCCCTATCCTTTCCCCGCTTTAGCAGGATTTTAATCCCTTTATACTTGCTGCTGTAGCTTACGATATTCGTAATATGCGCTCAGTGATAATATAGCCGAGCCAATAACAATTAATGGGCAGAATAAACGCAGTAGCGCGAACGGCGTTTCAAACAGAAAGGCCTTCCAAAACAGCGAGCCTTCCATGTCCCACAAACCTCTTGTTAAATACATATTGTCTGGTGACAAATTGCCTTGCTGGAAAAGAATACATGACAGCACGAAAAATGGTAGGGCAAACATAAGACTATAATTCATAAGCTGCTTATAATAATTTTTCGTCGATTGTCTATCGGAGAAAAGCTGATCTGCCTCTTGTCCCTCGGATACCTTTTGCCAGTAATGCTTTCCTGAGCTACGGGAGCCTTGTAGATAGCTCCATCCAAAATCCTCATACATCAGCTTATATTCTTCAAAGGCTTCTTTTTTCATAGCTTTTTGACAATCAATTCGTACAACATAGGCTTGTGATGTCTTTTCAAAGACAAAACCTGAACACCATGAGTTGACTTTTGTAATTTTATAGCCTTGCTGTAGGAAGCCATTTAGCCATTGCTCTTCTTTTAAGACATTTATTCGGAACCAATTTGTTTTTTTCATCGCAAACCCTCCTAGTAAAGTGATAGTAAATGGACTAATCGAGCCTTTTCTACTGCTAAAATCCGCTGTCCTTCTGGTGTAATATGATAAATCTTTCGACGTCCCTCTAAGCCAACCTGCTCAATCCAATCGTATTTCGCCATATTGTCAAGTGCACCGTATAGCGTCCCAGCTGCTAGATGCACTTCGCCTTCGCTTAACTCGTCAATTTTTTGCATTATTGCGTAGCCATGAAGCGGCTCCTGTAGCGCAATTAAAATATAGTGCATCGTTTCGGATAATGGTAATAGCGGATGCTTCTTCATATGCTCACCTCTCTATTCAGTTCAACTTTATAATTCGATTATATACAGTCCAACTGAATAGTTCAACTATATAGAATGAAATCCATCGAAAAAGGGTAAAGTGTACTACAATTCATATCTTTGTATTACTATTTTACGGGAGGTTTTAGTATGGATATTCGAAAATTAACCGCGAATGATGCAAGCGCTTACTTAACAATCCGTCACCGCGCTGTACGCGAAGAGCCTGAATCCTTTTCACCAACATTTGAGGAGGAACAGAAAAAAGATGTTGCTGTTTATGAACAGCAACTAAGCAATCCATTCACAACAACCTATGGCATTTTTGATAATGGGGAGCTTGTAGGTGTCACAACACTCGAACAAAATCCATACGAAAAAATGAAGCATCTAGCGCAAATTGTGGGTGTCTATTTAGCACCAGAGCACCGAGGAAAGGGGTATAGTAAAGGGCTATTTCAATTCGTGGTTGACGATGCTCGCAAAAACCCACAGCTTGAGCAACTTCGCCTATCGGTCGTTGATTCGATGATACCTGCTGTACGTCTCTATGAACGCATGGGCTTTGAAATTCTCTGTCATGATCCAAAAGTAATGAAGATGCCAGATGGTCATTACTTAAATGAATTGCAGATGATTTGTTTTTTATAACAGTAAAAAAGCACGTGTAACGAATTTCCTCGTCACACGTGCTTTTCTTATTTATTGGGGGAACCAACCAACTGGCGCTACATTTAGGCGAATATTAATTTGCTTCACTTCTTGGAATTCTTCTAAGCTATATTTTCCTAGGCTACGACCGATACCTGATTGCTTATAGCCCCCCCATGGTGCTTCCACGTAGGTCGGGTGATAATCATTGACCCAAGTAATGCCCGCCCGTACTTGTTTAATAACACGTAGTGCTTTCGCGCCGTCATTTGAGAACACTGCGCCTGCTAGACCGTAATCTGTGTCATTTGCTAAGCGAACCGCCTCTTCCTCAGTTGAGAATTTTTGAATTGTCACAACTGGACCAAAGATTTCCTCTCGTACAATCGTCATATCTTGTGTCACATCTGCAAAAACAGTTGGTGCTAAGAAGAAGCCTTCTTCTAGACCATTTTCTGTTAAGCGATGACCGCCCGTTAATAGCGTTGCACCTTCTTCTTTCCCTTTTTCAATATAGCCTAAAATAGAATTCATTTGTGCTTCACTGACAATAGCACCCATATGTGAATCCTTCGCAAGTCCTGGTCCTACCTTAATTTTTTCAGCACGCTCGACATAGCGCTTCACATAATCATCATAGATAGTATCTTGTACTAAAATACGACTTCCTGATGAGCAAACTTGCCCTGAGCCAACGAAAATCCCAAATAAACCGTAATCTACTGCCGTTTCAAAATCCGCATCTGCAAAAATAATATTCGGTGATTTCCCGCCTAGCTCTAGTGAGATTTTCTTTAAATTGCCTGCTGCTGCACGCATAATACCACGCCCAACCTCTGTACTACCAGTAAATGACACCATATCGACATCATTGCTTTCTGAAATCGTTTGACCAATAATTGAGCCCTGACCGAGTACCATATTCGCTACACCTTCAGGTAAACCAACTTCATCAATAATTTCAAATAATTTAAAGGCGGTAACTGGTGTGATTTCAGCAGGCTTATAAACAATCGTATTCCCCGCCGCTAGTGCCGGTGCAATTTTCCATGCACTCATTAATAATGGGAAATTCCACGGAACAATTAAGCCCGCTACGCCAACTGGTTCCTTCACAACCATTGCTTGAACATCATCTGGCACTGGATATGTTTCGCCGTCTGGGTGCAAGATAATGCCCGCATAATAGCGGAAGCACGCAATCGTATCTTGAATATCCCCCTCGGCCTCGCCATATACTTTCCCGTTATCCATTGTTTCTAGTGTCACAAATTCTTCGAAACTCTCTTCGATTTTGTTTGCGATTTTATGTAAAATCGCAGCGCGCTCCTGTGCCGTTGTTTTTGCCCATTCCCCGTTATCAAATGCCGTACGTGCTGCTGTAATCGCTTGTTCTGTCTGATTCTTTGTCATACGTGGGGCAATTGCAATCACTTGTTGCGTCGCTGGATTAATAATATCCACCGTGTTATCCGCCGTTACCCATTTGCCGTTAATATAGCTCTTTAATTCTAGTACCTGTGTATTTGTTAATGTTGTCATTGTGATTCCCCCTATAGTTTCAGTGATAGTTTTTGTTCTTTAGCACGTGAACAGCAAGTTAAAATACTTTTACGTTTTGCTTTATTTTCATTCGATAAAAAATGATCGCGGTGATCCACTTCTCCGTCTACTACTTCAACTTCACAACTGCCACAGCCACCGATTTTACAAGCAAATGGGGCATTAATGCCTTCGCGTAGTAACGCATCTAGTAACGTTTCCTCCGCTTGTACCTCAATCTCCTTTTGACTATCGGTTAATGCGACGGTAAAGGCATTGCGCTCTCTCGTGTCCTGCCCTGTTGAAAACAGCTCAAAATGCACAGCCTTTTCAGGATAGCCATAAGCAAGAGCTGCATCACGGAATTCCTCGACCATTGCGACAGGGCCACAGAAATATACATGCGTGCCAATACGATGCTCCTTCATTACTTCCGTACAAAGTCGGTTTGGCTCCTCAACTCGTGAAAAATAAAACTTTACCTTATCGCCGTAGCGCTTCTGTAGCTCCTCATAAAAAGCACATTCTTCTGGTGTACGTGCAGCATAATGTAGCTCAAACGTTTGGTCGAATTGAATATCCTCCATCATCGCTAAAAATGGTGTAATCCCAATTCCAGAGGCATAAAATGCGTGATTTTTCGCAAAAGGGTTTAGCGCGAAATAATTTCGTGGGAATGTCACCTCTAGCTCGTCATCTACTGCCATGCATTCATGCCAGTAAACAGAGCCGCCACGTGAATTCGTATCCTTACTAATCGCAATTTCATAGTATGCACGATTTTGAGGATGGCTCACAAGGGAATATTCACGCTCGATTTGCGTACCGTCTGTTGTTGTGATAAATGTTTTTAAATGAGAACCCCCAGTGAATGCTGGAAGTTTATCATCCACTGTCGGAGCTAATGTAAAGCGTTTAACAGTTGGCGACTCCTCTACAATTTGTGTAATCTTCACAGGAATATTTCCAGCTAATCTCATACAAATTCCTCCTATGCTTCTGGTATAAATGGATAGCCAATATAGCCTTGGCGTACTTTTGAATAAAATGGACCTACCTCTAGATGCGCACCACATGCACACTGTACGTTCACCGCTTCTTTTAAAATCTCACTCGATGTAAAGCATTTCATACAGTAAATATATTTTTTTACATCATCCCGAAGTTGAACCTGAATTTCAGCTTCAGAAACGCCTTCTTCAACGGCTGTTGTGAAAATAGTCGTGGCTTCGTCCCAGTTGGCGACAACATAAAAATGTGTACCCATTTTCTGCGCTACAATAAAGGCACGTGCCTGCTCCGCATCCTTAAAGACATGGACGTCATGCGGTGTATCATATAATTTTTCAATTAATGCACTTACTGCGCTATGCTGTGCCTGATCAGTAATAATCGCCGCTTTTTTAAAATAAGCATTCGGCACTAACTGCGTGGTTAATGCAGGGGATGCGTCAAATAATACTGGACTGTTGTACATACTATGCGCCCCCTTGTGCCTTTAACTTTTCATCTTCTCGGCGCAAAAATTCAACTGATTGTGGTAAAAATGGTGCAATTCCTTTATATTCAGCCATTGGTTCAGGAATATCTTGTAGCACGCTATACGTTAAATCAAACCATTCTTGGCGTAGCTTTAAATCTTCGAGTGGTAAGAACTGTGTATTTAACACGAAAAGAATGGCATTACTACGTGGCATACGGTAAAATTTTTGCTCCTCTACGCGTAACCGTACAAGTTTACCAGCATTTTCAGCAGTTACGAGCTTACGTTGAGGCTCCCATACATCCATCGTTTCGTAGTTTACATCCCAGCGATCCGCCATCAAGTTCCAGTTAATACGCGTCCATGGCTCCCCCGGGTTAATCCCTAAAAGAAAGCGGCGAATACGGTCTACTAAATCATCGCCGTTACGTGATACAAACGGGACAGGGCCATGAATTTCATTAAATGACATGCCCGTATTCCAATGTGCTGAGAAAAGCGCCGCATACGATACTTGCCCAACCTCTAAATAATAGTTGTCATCACGGTGTACCATCAATACGAAATCCTGGTGGAAGTGACGCCCCGCAAAGTCATACGGCTCATACGGTAATGTCGAGGCATCCCCAAAGGTAAACGTTTGTTGCTCGTCTAAAATATTATTTTTAAACGTCCACTCATCGCCGTCCTTGTGTAGCTCAAAATGCTGTGGATACTTCTGAATCGCCATTTCAAAAACCATCTCCAAAAACTCCCACTGCATTTCCATCGTATGCGGGAATGATTGATAGCGTACTTCTGGCTGCTCATCTAACAGACGGCGTTTGGCGCGCACTTGCATTTCATATTCAGGTGTAATCGTCACGAGGTTAACATCCTCTAGCTTGCGTAAATCATTTGAGTAACGATAATTATCCGAGCGGAATGGAAATGGAAATGTATCTAAATCTGTTGTTTTAAAATCTAAGTTTTGTGTGAACATATAAAATTCCTCCTAATTATGAATTTCATCCGATTGATGTTGAATGACATATTGTTTAAACGTTTGATTACTAGCAGCTACACGGTCTACCTCGAAGCGGAAGACAAATTTCGCACATATTATATAAACGATGCACGATAAGAAGAACGTTGGCACTCCTGCTGAAATTTTTAAAAATAAGCTATGCGCTTCTAATGTGACGGGGTTGTAGATACCCCAGTAGAAAAAGTAAGCGACAAGTAGCGCAACGAGTGCCGATGGATTAAAGCCAAACCAATAGCGGTAGGCACCTTTTGTGTTATACAAGTCGCGCATCGAAATATTTTGGCGTTTAATAAAGAAGTAATCGGCAATTAAAATACCGCCTAAGCTCGCCATCGAGAACGAAATCACCGACATAAAAATATTAAAGGCGTCGTAGAAAGAAGAGCTTAGCAATAAAAACACGGTCGGTAGCATCATCGACACCGCTAGAATCCATGAGCTTTTTGAAAACATCGTTTTAAAGCTAATCGCAAAGGAATACATTAAGAATAATGTTGCGCCTAAATTGGCAACCGTTAGTAGTAATAGCCCGACAATCGCAAATTTACTGCCCATTACAGCATTCATCCAGTCACCTGGATAAAGGGAGCCAGATACTAAAGCAGCGAGTGCGCCCGCAATTGCTGCTACAACGACAATAACACCGTAGCTATAAAAGCTTGCGCTGTAAGCAGCCTTTGTCGATTTAGCTAGACGGCTATATTGCCCTAAATACGGTAGCCACGAAAAACCTAGTGCAATATTGATTTCAAGAGCAGTCATAAAGGAACGCTGATGATTTTCAAATGCCCCAACTGGTGATAATTTACTAAGTGCTGGGATATGATCAGAAAACATAATTGCCACAATCAAGCCGATTAAAAAAAGGAAAAATGCCGGAACCGCTACTAAATTAAAAATTCGAATGGCTCCTGGTCCCCTAAAGACAATGAAAAGTGCGATGAAAAATAACATAATCGCAAAAATGGAGGTTCCGGTCGTTCCTGTTAGGCTACTTGGTAGTGACAAGAGGCTGCTCGCTGTCGCCATGGCTTCTCCTGCCATAAATAAAGCAACTGCACTATAACCGAGTGATAATAAATAAAATAAAACGAAGAATGCAACCCCGCCGTTATAACCGAGTGCACTCCGAAAGCCCACAAAGGTATCCACACCGTATTTAGCAAAATAAATCGCGACTGGTGCGATTAAAAACATCGGGAACGCATTACCAAAAATAACCGCGACCATCGAATCTTTCGTCTCCAACATATTTCCTGCGTAGGCTCCTGTTAAGAGACCAAAAGCAGATAACCCGATAACGGTTTGCACGAGTAATAAATCAAAAAAGGTCATTTTGCGATCTTTCGTAGCTGTCGGCAAATAGGCAAAGGCAATATCTGAATTAACATTTGATTTCGTTTTAGACATATTCTGTTTCTCCTTTACATAAGCTTATAGCGTAAAAGCAATGATTGTGATGACTGCCATTACCACGCTGACACCTAAAAAATCTTTCAGTTTAACTTTTGTATTTTTTTCAATAAAATCCTTTTCGAACTGTTCAATTCGTTTCTCTAAATTTTCGTACATCCCTCGTACAAAGGGTTCTTCTGATCTCAATTCTTTTTCATAGCTTTTTTCATATTGTGTAAAAGTGATTGGTTTTTCCATATTCATTCCCCCTCGATATGTATAATGCAAGAACCATGCCAAGAATAAATTGTTTGATTTTTCTGGTTTTTCTTATAAAATCAGTAGGAGTGTCTTTCATTTATGAAATTATTTATTCATAAATGAAATTAATCGACTTTGAGGGGGATATCTTCATGAATCAATTCACCGTACTACGTCAAATGTTTGATGTATCAATGGTCATCGAACAACATGGCGCAATAATGCAGGCCTTTTCAACAAATACATCTTTTTTAGAAAATGTGGAACGATTTCAGCATTTTACAGATTATGAGCAAGCAACCTTTCAAACCTCCATTTTTCAAAAGCTACAACCACATGTAGAAAAGCAAACATTTTTGCAAGTCACTTGGAATAACCGGCGTGTACTAACGTATGTGATTGCTTCTGACAATCAGTACATTATTGCCTACAATATTTTAAAAAAAGAGAATGCAAAAAAAGAGGCACTTGCCTCATTAAATAGTGAATTCATTATTAAAAGTGATGCGATGAAAGAGGTGTTGTCAAAAGTATTAAAATCCGCTCAGGCTTCTGGAACAACACTGTTACTCGGAGAATCAGGTGTGGGGAAGGAAGTTGCAGCACGCACAATACATAAATCAGGACCTCGTAAAGATCAGCCCTTTATTGCGATTAACTGCGGAGCTTTGCCAGAAACACTTATTGAAAGTGAATTATTCGGCTATGTCGCCGGTGCCTTTACAGATGCCCATAAATCAGGAAAAATCGGCAAGTTTCGAGAAGCTAATCATGGCGTTATTTTTTTGGATGAAGTAGGTGAACTGCCTTTAACAATGCAAGTAAAGCTTTTACGTGTGCTACAAGAACGAATCGTTACACCGATTGGCTCCTCTAAAGAATATAAAATTGATGTCCAAATTATTGCTGCAACGAATAAATCACTTATTCAAATGGTCGAGGATGGTACATTTCGCGAGGATTTATTTTATCGTTTAAATATTATTCCGATTGTCATTCCACCTCTGCGCCATCGTATTGAAGAAATTCCGGAACTAATTACGCATTTTAATGCACGGTACAATGAAAAATATCACTTTTCAAAATATTTTTCTACAGAAGCTATAGATTTTTTAAGCCTCCAGGAATGGCCAGGAAATGTGCGTGAGCTTGAAAACTTTGTTGAGCGAGCGATTATTTTAGCAGATGAACCTCTCATTTCAATTCAAACAGCACAAGAATTTTTAAATGTTTCAAAAAATAAGTCTTCTCATAAGGATTTTTCACTTCATACACTGATGCCACTGCAAGAAGCACAGGAATTAGTCGAGGAACAGTTGATTTCAATGGCTATGGAGCAATACAATTCATTAAAGTTAGCATCGAAGGTATTAGGCATTAGTCAGCCGACAATGAGTCGAAAATACAAAAAAATTAAAGAAGCACAAGCTAAGCAGGATACGGGCTTTAGCACGCGTATTATTTTAGAAAAGGAGCTCGATAAACGGCTACGCGCGACCGCTGTTGTCACATCAATTGGTATTTTACCGATTGATTTAGAAAGGGCTATTGCACATTTAGGGGATGATACTTTTTTAGCACCCGTATCCGAGCAATTGACACAAGTTTATATGAAGGAAGTTGGCGTACAGTGGGGCTTTATTTTTATTAAAAATAAAGCCGGTCAAATCGTCAATTTAACTGCAAGTGAGGATTTTATTATTCCAAATGGTGTCGTCTATATTGGTAGCGAGGTTATTTTACAAACGATTGAGCAAGCCTATAATGGCATTATTAGTGTGACACCGATTTATATGGATGAGTACGGCGAATGGAAGACATGCTGTGCGCCTTTATATGACACGAAAGGCCAAATTATCGCTATTCTTGGCTTCGATTATGCCAAAGATTACGTCGAATCAGAATTAATTAAGCTAAGCAAATCATTAAATATTCAGCTGTCTTAAAAAGAAGGTACCTTCTATAACCAGGAGGTATCTTCTTTTTTAATTTTAGACAAATTTAAAAAGCAGCCCACTATATGGACTGCTCGGTTTTCATAATTAAACTGGATTGACACCATGTTTTCGCTCTGTAAAAGATACATTTTTTGTTTTATATGCCGCAAGTCTTTGAACTAATGACTGACGAAGTTCATTCGGCTCAATGACATCATCAATAACGAGCTCTGATGCTAAGCGGTACACATCGATTTCCTCTTTGTATTCAGCCGTTTTTTGTGCAATGAAATCAGCTCGCTCATCTTCCGGCATTGCTTCAATTTTATTAGCATATACCGCATTAATTGCTGCTTCTGGCCCCATTACTGCGATTTGTGCCGTTGTTAGGGCAATACAAGCATCTGGTTCAAATGCTGGACCAGCCATTGCATAAAGACCAGCACCATAAGCTTTGCGTACGATAACGGATAGCTTTGGCACCGTCGCCTCACTCATCGCAAAAATCATTTTAGCACCGTGACGAATAATGCCAAGCTTCTCTACTTGCGTACCTATCATAAAGCCAGGCACATCTGATAGGAAAATAAGCGGAATATGGAAGGCATCGCATAAATTAATAAACTTCGCTGCCTTATCCGCTGAGTCATGGAATAATACGCCGCCCTTTGATTTTGGCTGATTGGCTAAAATTCCGACAGGCTGCCCATCAATACGCGCAAGGCCTGTAATGAGTTCTTTTGCGAAGAGCTTTTTAATCTCACAGAATGAGCCCTCGTCAATAACACGATCAATTAAATGATACATATTAAATGCCGCATTTTGATTTTTCGGGATAATATCCTCTAATGTATCATCAAAGCTTTGTGGTAGCTTACTTTCTACTACATCAGGCTTTGTACGGAAGTTTTGCGGGAAGTACGTCAAATAACGGCGTGCGTAATCAATCGCTTCTTCTTCCGTTTTCGCTAAAACATCGCCACATCCAGAAACCGAGCAATGCATTTTCGCGCCACCCATCGTTTCTAAATCGACTTTTTCACCAATTACTTTCTCTGCCATACGTGGTGACCCTAAATACATCGACGCATTGCCCTGTACCATAACCACAATGTCACAAAACGCCGGAATATAGGCGCCACCCGCTGCTGATGGGCCGAATAATAAACAGATTTGTGGAATACGTCCAGATAACTTCACTTGATTATAAAAAATACGTCCGGCACCACGGCGACCTGGGAACATTTCAATTTGGTCTGTAATACGCGCTCCTGCTGAATCGACTAAGTACAGCATCGGTACTTCTAATTTTTCCGCTGTTTCTTGAATGCGAATGATTTTTTCGACCGTACGTTTTCCCCAAGAACCCGCCTTGATTGTCGAATCATTTGCCATCACACAAACTGTGCGTCCATTAATTTTTCCGATACCTGTTACAACGCCATCTGCCGGTAGGTCCCCCGCCATAATGTTGGCAAAGGCGCCGTCCTCAACAAATACATCATCATCAAATAGGCGCTTTAAGCGATCGCGTACGAATAATTTCCCTTGCGCCGCATTTTTTTCATGATACTTCGGCGCACCCCCTGCTGCAATTTCCTCTTTATATTCACGATATGATTTCTCCATCATCTCTCGTTCCTCCCTTTACTGCCCCTTAAACTGCGGCGCGCGTTTTTCTTTGAATGCCTGTAAGCCTTCCAAACGGTCCTCACTATGCAAAAGACGCTCGTATGCTAATGCTTCAATTTCAAGTCCTGTCGCGAGATCCGTCTGCAAGCCCGCTTGGATCGCTTTTTTTGCTTGAATCAGTGATAATGGTGCATTTTTTGCCATTTCCTGCGCTAGTTTCTGCGCTTCCTCCATTAGCATTTCCGGCACATATAAATGTTCAATGACCCCAAGCTGCAGTGCCTCTTCGCCTGAAATGCGGCGTGCGGTGTAAATGAGTTCTTTCGCTTTCCCCGCACCAATTAATCGTGCTAAACGCTGCGTACCACCTGCACCTGGAATAATGCCTAGTGCCGTCTCCGTTAAGCCAACCTTTGCCATCGTGCTAGCTACACGGATATCACAGGCAAGTGAAATTTCTAAACCCCCACCTACCGCTACTCCGTTAATGACCGCAATGACTGGCTGAGGTAACGCTTCTGTCTGTCGAATCACTTCGCCAATAAGTGCGACCGTCTGACGCGTCTGTACCTCATCCATCGATTGTCGTTCTTTTAAATCTGCTCCTGCACAAAATACTTTATCTCCAGTTCCCGTCAGTAATACAACACGAATTTCACGGTTATGTGCAATGGTTTCTAATGCTGCCTTATATTCCTCTAACATCGCCAGTGACATCGAATTCGCCGCCTCCGGACGATTCAATGTAATGGTCGCAATATGATTATCTACTTCTACGATTACATAGCTCATAGTTGCTCACCTCGGAAAACCGCCATTTGCTTTGATGTTAGCGGTCGTTTCATTTGTTGTTCCATAAACTGTGATGCATGTAATAACTTCTGCATATCTACACCTGTTTCAATGCCCATTGTGTCAAATAAATAGAGGACATCCTCCGTCGCAACGTTACCAGATGCGCCCTTTGCATATGGGCAGCCGCCAAGACCGCCAATCGCACTATCAAACCGTGTGATACCATAGGGTAGGCTTGCCACAATATTCGAAATTGCGGTGCCATGCGTATCATGAAAATGCATCGCCAAATGCTCAGGTTTGTAGTGCTTTAGTAATTCATCTAGTAAACGTTCCACCTGTGTAGGAACAGCAACGCCAATTGTGTCGCCAAGCGAAATCTCCTGTACGCCCATATCAAATAAATGATCGGCAACATATTTCACCTGGCTTGGCTCTGTGTAGCCGTCATATGGACAGGCAACCACCGTTGAAATATAGCCACGCACCGTCTTTCCTGCTGCACGTGCTGCCTGAACGACTTCCCGGAGCACCGGAAAGGTTTCAGCAATCGTTTTATTAATATTTTCTTTATTGTGGCCCTCAGATGCGGACATAAAGACACTCACTTCATCAATATCTGCATCAAGTGCCCGCTCAAGCCCTTTTAAGTTCGGTACGAGTGCCGCATACGTAATACCTGGTTTTCGGTCAATGCCTTTTAACACATCAACCGCATCAGTTAGCTGCGGAATCCATTTAGGATGCACGAAGCTCGACACCTCAATATAATCAAGACCGGTATCGCTTAAACGGTTAATGAGCTCGATTTTATTTTCCGTTGTGATGATGGCCTTTTCATTTTGAAGCCCATCGCGCGGTCCGACTTCCTTTAGCTGTACAGCGTTTGGTTGCTTCATATGAAAAACCCTCCTATTCGATTTCGACTAAATCCGCATCAACATCAATAAAATCGCCCTCGTTGACAACTACGCGTTTTACAACGCCTGCTTCTTCCGCTTCTACGGGAATCTCCATTTTCATCGACTCTAAAATCATGACTTCTTGACCCTCTTCCACTGTATCGCCCTCTTTTACTAACACTTTCCATACTGTGCCTGCCATCTCTGCTTTAATCATTTTTCATCCATCCTCTCTATTTTTTCGCCACTTCTGGCAAATAATATTGTTCAACAAATTTTGTCGTTGTGCGTCCTGCCTGGAATTCCGGATGTGCCACTACATCCCGTAGCATCGGAATATTCGTTTTAATGCCTTCTACCACATAATCTGCGAGCGCTTGTTGCATACGCGTAACCGCTTCATCACGTGTCGTCCCTGTCGTAATTAATTTTGCAATCATGGGGTCATAAAACGGCGTCACAACACTACCTTCCTCGACACCTGCCTCATGGCGAATACCTGATCCTTGTGGTAACACAAGCTTCGTAATCGTCCCTGGTGACGGGAAGAAACGTACCGGATCCTCTGCATAAATACGCACTTCTATCGCATGCCCATGAATCGTTAATTGCGAGCGCTCAATCGTTAGCTCTTCACCAGATGCAATCTTTAGCTGCCATTCGACTAAATCCAGTCCAGAAATTTCTTCTGTAACCGGATGCTCTACTTGTAGGCGTGTATTCATTTCTAAGAAATAAAATTGCTCGTTGGCATCAACTAAAAATTCAATTGTGCCCGCATTCGTGTAGCCAATACTTGAAGCGGCCGCAACTGCTGCATCGAGCATTTTTTCACGCGTTTCTGCTGAAATAAATGGTGATGTGGCCTCTTCAACGACCTTTTGATTACGACGCTGGACCGAGCATTCTCGCTCAAACACAGGAATCGTATGGCCATGCTGATCGGCGAGCACCTGTACCTCAATATGATGTGGCTCAGCGATAAATTTCTCGACAAACATCGTCCCGTCACCGAAAAAGCTTTCGGCACGCTTTTGATTGCCTTCAAATGCCTTCAACAGCTCGGCCTCATCATGTACAACCTGCATGCCAATACCGCCACCACCCGCAGAAGCCTTCAGCATGACCGGATAGCCAATCTTTGCGGCCACTTCAGCTGCTTCTGTTGCACTAGCCATCGCTTCATTGACCCCTTCGATAATCGGCACGCCCGCAGAAGCCATACGTTTACGCGCTTCAAGCTTACTACCCATGGCCTCAATAACTTCAGAAGTCGGACCGATAAACACAAGCCCCTCCTGCTCAACGCGCTTCGCAAAACCCGCATTCTCAGATAATAGACCATATCCTGGATGAATCGCCTCTGCACCAGATTCCTTCGCCGCTGCTAAAATCGCATCGATATTTAAATAGCTTTGATTCACTGGCGGCTCACCGACACAGTAGCTTTCATCTGCCTCTCGCACATGTAGGCTCGTTTCATCGGCCTTTGAATAAATGGCCACCGTCTGAATACCAAGTCGCTTACACGTCCGAATAATACGGCGTGCAATTTCACCGCGATTGGCAATTAATACTTTTTGAAACATTATTCTTCACCTCGCCTAATTTCAAATAATTCTCGTAGCTTAAATTTCTGCACTTTCCCAGAAGCGGTCATCGGATACTCGGCCATAAAGAAAATATAACGCGGAATTTTATGACGCGAAATCTGGCCATCGCAAAATGCACGAATCTCTTCCTCCGTCACTGCCTGATTATCCTTTGGTATAATCCAAGCGGCTAATTCTTCGCCGTATTTGGCATCCGGTACACCCACAACCTGTACGTCAAGAACAGCGGGATGCTGATATAAGAATTCCTCTACCTCGCGCGGATAAATATTTTCGCCCCCGCGGATGACCATATCCTTCAGACGTCCTGTCACACGTACATAGCCCGCTTCGTCCATCGTGCCTAAATCTCCGGTATGGAGCCAGTTATCAGCATCAACTGCTTCACGCGTTGCTTCAGGATTATTATAGTAACCCTTCATTACACAATAGCCGCGAGCACAAATTTCACCTTGTACGCCGCTTGGCACCTCATCCATCGTACCCGGATAAACGATACGCACCTCCGTATTTGGTAGCGCGCGTCCAACCGTTTCCACTTTCAAATCGATGGCATCATCGGTACGCGTTTGCGTTAAAACAGGTGATGATTCGGTTTGGCCGTAACAAATCGTAATATCTTTCATACCAAGTGTATCCATTACACCTTTCATCACTTCAATTGGACAAGTTGATCCAGCCATAACACCCGTTCTAAGACTGGATAAATCAAAATCAGTGACATTTGGTAAGTTCAGCTCGCTAATAAACATCGTCGGCACCCCGTGAAGAGCTGTACAGCGCTCCTGTTCAACCGTTTTTAACACAATGCTCGGCTCAAACTCTCGCACCGGCACCATCGTCCCGCCTGCTGATACAATCGTTAGCGTCCCAATGACACAGCCAAAGCAGTGGAAGAATGGCACTGGAATGCATAGCCGGTCATCTGACGTGAGCTTCATACATTCTGCAATGTTAAGCGCATTATTAATTAAATTGTAGTGCGATAGCATAACACCTTTAGGAAAGCCTGTCGTCCCTGATGTGTACTGTAAATTGATGACGTCATGTGCAGTCAGTGAAGCTTTTCGCTGTGCTAGTGCTTTATCCGGCACATCTTCCCCGAGCTTAATAAAATCATGCCAGCTATAGGTGCCTGGATAATCCTGATCACTAATAACGACGACTGTTTTTAAAAGCGGCAGTGCAGCACTCTCTAAGCTACCCGGTGAGCTATCTCGCAGCTCTGGGCAAATTTCATACAATGTTTCAATAAAGGAATGATCACGGTATTGATCAATGAGTACGAGCATTTTCGAATCAGATTGCTTCAAAATATATTTGAGCTCATTGGCACGATAATTTGTATTAATCGTCACAAGTGGTGCGCCCATTTTACCTGAGCCAAACTGTAAGCCAGGCCACTGGGCAACATTGGTCGTCCATACAGAGAAATGATCGCCCTTTTCAAGCCCCACCGCCATCAATGCCTTTGCGACATCATTGACATGATTATTAAACTGCGTGTACGTCATACGTAAATTAAGATCTTCATAAACTAATGCTTCATTATCCGGGACCTGGGCTACACGTTGTTCAAGAAATTCGCCTATCGTTTGTTCCACTAATTGAGCCAAATGAGTCCTACTACTTCTATTTAAAAAGCAGTAGTGTCACCTCTCTTTCGTTTTGGATTAACAGCCAAGCTGACGTGCGATTACAACACGTTGAATCTCTGATGTACCTTCACCAATTTCCATTAACTTAATATCACGTAAATGACGCTCTACATCGTACTCGGCCATATAGCCGTAGCCACCATGAATTTGAATGGCCTGATTACATGTGCGGAAGCCCATTTCAGAAGAGAATAACTTCGCATACGCTGCCTCTAATTTAAATGGCTTACCGTTATCTTTTAACCAAGCCGCCTTCATAACCATATTACGCGCGAGCTCGATTTCCATTGCCATATCGGCTAACTTGAATTGAATGGCTTGTAGTTTTGAAATTGATTGCCCAAACTGGACGCGTTCTTTCGAATAAGCCAATGCCTTATCATACGCTGACTGTGCAATCCCTACCGATAATGCCGCGATTGAAATTCGACCACCATCTAGTGTATTTAAAAATTGCCCAAAACCTTTCTTTTCATCACCCAGCACATTTTCACGCGGTACCCGTACATTATCTAAAATGATTTCACAAGTATTCGATGCACGAACACCCATTTTTTGATAATCCGAGCGAATTGTGACCCCTGGTGTATCACTCGGTACGATAATCGCCGTAATAATATTTTTACCGCGCTCATCCTTACCTGTTACTGCTGTAACAACGATTTGACGTGAATAAGAGGCATTCGTAATCCACTGCTTCTCGCCGTTGATCACCCACTCATCTCCGTCTAACACCGCACGTGTCTGCGTACCACCAGCATCTGACCCTGCATTTGGTTCAGTCAGCCCAAAAGCTCCTAGTGTCTCACCCTTTGCAAGTGGCACTAAATATTCTTGCTTTTGCTCCTCAGTACCAAAATTATAAAATGGCGTTGCCCCAAGACTTACTGCTGCCGCATACGATAAGCCTGTACCACCGCAAGCACGTCCAATTTCCTCTACCGCAAGTGCATACGACACAATATCGCCACCCGCGCCGCCGTACTCTTCAGGGAATGGAATACCTAATAAGCCAAGCTCCCCAATGCGTTTGAAGCTTTCCTCACGAAAGGTATGCGTTTCATCTAACTCGCGAGCATGTGGGGCAATCTCCGCCTGTGCAAAATCACGTACCATATTACGAATCATCTGTTGTTCCTTCGTTAACTCAAAATTCATTATTATTCCTCCTCAATTTGAACCGACTAGTCGGTCTGTACAGTATAAAAGCTCACAACAAGTACTGTTTTGTGGCAGCTTCACGGTACCCCGCCTCTGTCATTACACCGCGCAAAATCACATCATTGAAATACGTTGTAATATCTTGCATCGTTAGTTCACCGTCTTGCTTATACCACTTGTATGTCCAATTGACTGTCCCAATAATCAACATCGCTGTAATGGTAATCGACAGCTCTTGCCTAAAAACCTGTTGGCGCTGTCCATTGATTAAAATTTGCTCCAGTAGCTTTCGATACGCCGTACGCTTTTTCGTAATGGCCTCTTCATGATTTGGCAGCAAGTAAACGCTTTCATTATAAAAAACCGTAATATGCCGCTGATAAATATTAAAGACATTCATAAACGTACGCATCAAAGCATCTAGCTGATCAATCGCGGAATCATATTGCTCGCTCGCCCGCTTTGTTTCATTCAATACATAGGAGATGAAAATATCATGAATCTCATACAGCAAATCATCCTTTGATTTGAAATGATGATAGAAGCCACCTTTTGAAGTTTCGGCATGCTCAACCAGCTCCTCAACGCTAACACCGTGGTAGCCCTTTTCCTGAAATAAATCGAGCGCTGCTTCGACGACGCGTTCTTTCACTGTTAATTTCCGCATGGCCTCACCACCCCTTTATCTATTTTTAACACAAATATTCTGCTTTATGCAATCTTTTTGTAAAATATTGACTAAAAAAATATTTTAAGCTATAGTGGTAGTAACGTTGAAACGGAAGAAGGTGCTGACTATGAAAAATATGAATGCGATTGTATCGTCTCATGAGCCTTTGTGCGCTTTTTTAGTCATCCACCGACGCCTACACTAGTGATGAGTGTATCTATTTTTGTACGATGGAATTCTGACCTATGAATGCGCCCAAATGGCTCAGTCATAGGTTTTTTTATACGCAAAAATAGGAGGAATTCACATTGAATTTACAAACATTAGGCTTCACAACATATTTTGAACAGCAACAAATCGACACGAAAAAACAACTTTACCCTGCACGTATCGTTCAACAACATAAACATGCTTACCGCGTACAGGGTGAGCATTTCAACTGGCTCGGAACCGTCAGTGGTAGCTATTCTTTTCATACATTACATGCCATTGATTATCCTGCAATCGGCGACTGGGTGCTCGTCGAACAAATGCCAGGCGAGGAAAAATGCCTCATCCATCATCTACTCGAGCGTAAATCGGTCTTCACGCGAAAGGCTGCCGGACTTGAAGTAGAAGAACAGGTTGTTGCCGCAAATATTGACATCGTCTTTTTAGTAATGAGCTTAAATGATGATTTTAATAGCCGCCGCCTTGAACGCTATGTCGTTGCCGCATGGGAATCAGGTGCAATGCCAGTTGTCGTCTTAACGAAGGCAGATATGTGCGAAGACGTCACACCCTTTATTCGTGAAACAGAAACAGCTGCGATGGGTGTTGATTATGTCGTGACAAGTGTAGTAACAGGCGAAGGGATCAACGATTTGCGTCAATATTTAACGCTTGGAAAAACGGCGGCATTACTTGGTTCATCTGGTGCTGGTAAATCCTCTCTAACCAATGCCTTAGTAGAAACAGCCGCAATGAAAGTTTCTGCTATACGTGAGGACGATGCGAAGGGCCGCCATACGACGACGCATCGCGAGCTCGTCCAATTACCGGGCGGTGCATGCTTAATTGATACCCCTGGAATGCGCGAACTGCATATTTGGAGCGAGCAAAACAGCTTGGATACCGGCTTTAAGGATATTGAAGGCTATGCAGAAGATTGCCGTTTCCGCGATTGCACCCATCAAAATGAACCAGGCTGTGCTGTTCGCGGTGCAATCGAGCGTGGCGAGCTGGAACCTGGCCGTCTACAAAATTATTTTAAGCTATTACGTGAGGTTGCCTTTATCGAGCGCAAAACAAATGCGCAGCAACAGCTTGCTGAAAAGCGCCGCTGGAAAAAAATATCGAAAACACAAAAGGCAAATTACAAACAACGCTAATCACGAAAGAGGCTGGATTTCTCCAGCCTCTTTTTTCTATATCTTCATTTGAAATCGTTCATTACGTTAGAAAGCGTCTTTTCGATACGACATATTTTTTAATAAGCGTCTCTACTGAGCTTATTTACACACTATTATTATAATAATTTGCGTCACTTAAAGGGTTTACGTGATAATTACTATTTTTAAAGCGATAAATATTATGTTTTAGCAAGTCATTCGTTCAAGTTCGGCCCTTTTCCGGGTCTCTAACGGGTATTTTTTGACCGTTTTAGCCTTAAAAAGGGCAATTTCCACACATAAAAATTAAAAAAAATAGCAGAATCTCGCTGTATGTCGTTTTTTTGAATAAATCTTTTTCTTTAAGGAAAATCCCCTATTTATAACACCTCTAGGGGCCCCACTTTTAACTAAAACAACCCGCAGAAGCGCCGTTTTCACATAAAACAGCCTTTTTCAGTTATCAAAAATGATGGTTATTTGTGACGGTGTCGCCTAATAAATTTTTTTGTTGACGATTTTTGCAATATTGTTATTAAACAATTTAAAATCGATGCGCCTATTAGCATTAATTGGCACATATTTTGAAATATGTCGTAGCCAAAACCCGCTTTCTAGCGTTCTGACGATTTGCTAGCAAACGATTAAAAAACCCTTCGACAGTTTCGTCGAAGGGTTTCATTAATTATTCAGCTAAAAATCGTTGTAGTAGTTTAATCTCTCGTGCAACATCCGCTTCACCATCGAGTTGAATTTTTTGCTGCATCGCATGATTCAACTGTTGCCAAATAGCGTCACTTAGCGGCGTAAATTGCTCAATGGTAATGCGCGATGCCCAATATCTTTCAAAATCTGCGGGATAGTGGCGCACGACTTGATCACTAATAAAATACATTTTTCTAAATGTTAATACGGCTGTAGCACTCGATAAATCCGTACGCTCATGCTTGCACACTAACGTCACATCATCAATCTCATTCAGCTCATATAAACGAATATATACAGCTTGTAGCAAGCCATAAATCATTTGACGCTCCTGCCACTGTTCGATATGTCCATCAAGCTCATGACGCATGTGATAATCCAATTGGTACAGGCGACACTCCACAATATTCAATGCTTCACCAACACGTATATAATCCGTTGCGTAGTGATTCATGTCGAATCGGCTCCTCTTACTATTTATGTTATCCTCCATTATACAGGCAATAGGTAAGAGTCTCTATTAAATTGCTTAAAGCGTATGAAAATCGGTTACGTCTGAGAAAATGTTTAGCATATTCGCAAATTATTTATGCATGCTACTGCATTATTCATTCACAAGATTTATGAGGAAAAAGTAGGTGTGCATATTTCAATTTAAACAAAACTACATATTCATATTTCTATTGAAGAGCCGCTTGTACAACAGGATTATCTAGAACAGCTACAAGCATTTCGCAGGGTACGCGATCAACTCGGAAGTGAAATGAAGCATCTCGCCGCACAGCTATTAGAAGTTTACGCACAAAAACGTAGACATGTAAATACGTAAACATGTCTACATTTTTTCTATTGTGGTGTCCATGAAATAATAGCCGCATAAAAACGATGCTTGTATATATATTGCTCCCCGTCATAGGTAACAAAATCAGCCAACGCCTGTTCAACATGCTCAAGCTGATACGCATTGTCGCGAATTTTTTTACTTTGTGCGGTCAGTAAGGCTTCCTTTGTTGGATATGTATAAATGCGTTCAAGCGGCAGCATTTGGCAATCAGCAAAAATACCGAGCTGATACAGCATATTTAAAATTTCAATATAATCTCGGCGTGGATATTTAATAGCATAGCCGAACTGCTTATCTAGTACTTCATAATGCGGCTGGATAGGTCCTGTTGTCATACCGATAATCGCCTTTTTTCGTGCGAGCGCATTCATCTTTCGTAAGGTTGCATTCATATGATACATACGGTAAAAACAATTGACCCCTACGACAACATCATGTGGCTCAAGAGGTAATGTTTCAAATTTTCCGTGAATAAGTGCTGCATTTGTATACTGTGCTAAATAACTGAGTACGCTTTCTGAGCTATCCACACAGCTTAGACTAGCCGCATACTCTTCTAATGGAAAGGTATAATTACCCCAACCCGGACCGATTTCAAGTACAGAGTCCTGCGGGGAAATATGCGTCTTCATTGCGTCAAAAATAGGGATAGCATGGGCATCGGTTTGTTTCGGCTTTTTACGTTGCATGGATTGACGCCAGAAATCTTCTTCGAGTGCATCATCAACCATTCGCTCCGGCATATTCCCTTGCCAGTCGTGCATACCTTCTTGCCATATTTTTTCAAAATCAATTTTTAATGGGCCTTGCATTCTGTTCACTCCTTGTTGCTTGACTTTGGTTGAAAAAAGGAGCGACAAAAAAGCCCCTGCTTCTCCCACCGAAAAGCATGTGATTCAAGTATTGCAATAGGTATCCTGGCTGTGCATCATCCTCGTTCACACCTTCCCTTTCAGTGGTTTTTGTGAAGTCGTCAGCATTACAGTAGCGGGGGCTGCATGAGCTTTGCACTCATTTCCCTATATGAATGAATACTTGATAGTTAAAGCATAGCATGATTACTCAAATTGTTGTAGATGGAATGCGAGTGATAATGCTAGATAATCGTTCCAATCATTTAAATTCATTTGCACAAGCTCTTCGATTTTCGTAAGACGATGATAGAGCGTATTTTGTTGAATATGAAGCGCAGCTGCGGTTTTTGTAATAGAACGACTGTGATAGATATAGCTTCGCAGCGTGTCCTCTAGCTCACTAGCCTGTGCACGTGGCGTTTGAAGGGGGGCGAGTGTTTGCGTTAAAAACTGCGTAATCGCCTCTGGGTCCTGCTTCATAAACAATTGATTGACACCTAACTTTTCATATTTTGGTTATTAAATTATAGTTATAAACACTTAAAAAGGTACTAGAACAAACATCTAGCTCCATTTTATGATGTATTTCACCGGCTTTCTATTCCTTCACCTCTAATGGCTTTCCGTTTTGTTTCGTATGAATACACTTTTTTTCCATCAAAAAATACCTACAAATGTTTGAACTGACCCACGAAAGTGAGACAAAGAAAAAAACAATACCTTTCAACTGAATTTGACGGACGCTTTCCTGGGGCATGGTGGAAGCCTCCTCGCTCGCAAGCTCACTGCGGGGTCTTCCACTCATGCTAAGGGCTAGGGCTCCCCTAGGAGTCGCCGTCAAATTCTTGTTAAACCCTCTTTTTCTGGTATGCAACTGGGGTTTAACTTTGCCAAAATTCGCGTATGATTATCATAGTTGATATATGTTTGAAGGGCATGCTCATGATAACGCCTTTTTTGATTGAGTGCTAATAATCAGGCAAAGTCATTTTAGATATACCTTTCCCATAGCTGTATTGTTTTCCAAGAGGTTGTTGTAACCGATGCACATCTCCGTCTTTACACCATTTCATCCATTAATAAATTTGTGTGTTATTTTTAATCCCACATACCTCACCATTTCATTCACTGTCACATTTGCCAACTTCATCTTGAGTGGCTTTCATTTTTGTTTCGTATGAATACACTTTTTTTCATCAAAAAACACCTCCAAAGGTTTTATCCCCTTTGAAAGTGTCTTTTTCTTTTTATATTGTCTCGTTAGTTCATTTTTTTAGCTTTATATATTCTTAATACGAGCAATACAAGGACTGACAAAATTGAAAGCCAGGCGGCAATTGGCCAATACGGTGGTAAATACGTGAACTCGACCGTATGCTTACCTTTTTCAAGTGGAATGCCAACAAATGCATAATTCACTTTTTCTACTGTTACTTTCTTACCATCTACAGTCGCACGCCAACCTTTGCCATATGGAATAGAGGTTGCGAGCACATCACCATCTTGTGCCGTAACTTCCCCAAAGGCCTTGCCATTATCCCAAATCATCTGCGCTGTGTTTTTACGCTCAAGTGCTTTATCAAGTGTTTGATAATCTTCCCCGTAAATCGCTAAATCACCTAGTTGATAATGCCCTTTAGGCAGCGTGATGGTCACCGTTTTCGCTGCATCTACAGCGACTGTCACATCATTAAAACCTGTTCGATAAATCGAATTTGATTTTTTACGTGTTGTTTTATATTCATTCACTTGAAGTGTAAAGCCTGTTGGATGTTTAATTCCTTCAATATGCATTTGAACATATAGCGTTTTCATACGCTTTGGTGTATCTAATGTTAATTGAATGTGACCTGATTCTCCGTCGACAATCAATTCATTGTTTACCCACGTAGCGCCTTCAACCTTCGTCTGTTTAATAGGTATCGTTGCGACTTCAGGTGCCGTAATCGTACCGGCTTCGCGAATAACACCTTTTAGCATCGCCTGCTCTTTTGCAAGTACCGGTGCTTTTTCAAGAGCCTGCTCATTATATGATTCATTTGTCACACGGAACACGGGTAATAAATCTGTGTTCTCGTATGCACGGTAATTCGTTGTTTGTTTTGCCAGCTCATAACCGTATGGCACAGATTCGTCGCTGCTAGGACGCATATAAAACTGCACTTGCTCAAGCGCCATTAAATTCGTACGATTACCAAGTGTGCCATAACGGCTGACACTTTCTCGCCCCATATCAATTTGTAAATCACGCAAATAAAAATGCAGTAAATCACCATTTAAAATACTTGAATAAACGCTCGTTCCTTTAAAATCCTGGACCATTGGCGTATTATTACGCGTTGGTACAAGCCAATCAATACGATTATCCGTTGATGTCAGTTGCTGTTGCATCCATTGTACAAGGTTTTCTTGTTCATGTGCGTGATACGCCTGTGAATAAATAAACGATTTTGTTGCTACCCCTTCACCACCATTTGCTAAATTGGCCGAGAAAATATTCGCCTCGATCAATACAACAACGACTATACTGACCGCTAGCCATTTAAATGCCCATTTACGATAGTAAAAGACGATGAAAAAGGCGAGCCATAGTAGTGAGATAATTATCAAGCCATTTGAAATAGCATGATCAGGTGATAACCATTTATATAAAAATAATGTCATAATTGATAAAATAGCCGCAATTAATGGCCAACGTTTGAAATGCCAATAGCTGGCACTATTTAGCGCAATCGCAAGCATCGCCCCGAAGCTCAAAATAATAATCGATTCCCAGCGCTGTTGAGGTGCTGAAAAGCCATTAAACATACTGCCTACATACGGAATAAAATGCGCCATAATACCGACAATGGACAACACCGCAAAGAAGCGGAATAAACGATGTTGATACAATTCCTTAACGAAAAATAGCACAAAAATAAAGACTGGAACCCATAGTACACGCGGATTCGTAAAAATATCATCGTTTATATCAAATAATTTAATCGCGTCTTTATATGGTGGTCTCACATTGCCAATAAAGCTATAGGCCGCTGGAATAAAGGCAAAGCTTGCAATGCCCGCTGCTACTAGACCACCTCCAATATAGCGCCATAATTGTTGCTTCACTGACTGCTCATTTTCTGTAAAGTGGTAGAACATCCTCGCAATCGCATAAATTGCCCCAATTAATAATGTCATATACGATAAATAAAAATTACTAATCATAACAAGTGCGACTGCTAAAATAAAGAGCAGTGAAGATTCCTTGCGAATTATTTTTTCGATACCGAGTAACATAAGTGGAACCCAAAATAGCGAATCCGTTAAAATATCCCAATACACCTCATGACGGAAAAAGAACGGACTTAGCGCATAAACAGCCGCTCCGACATACGCACCACGCGGCATATTCGTTACTTTACGTAAAAATAAATATGCCACATAAAAAACCGCTGTTTGTTTGACAATGCTCATCGGTATAACAAGCGCTGTCCAGTATTCAAAATTTGGCGTGAAACCGATTAACATACTCGCAAGCCACGTCAAGAGTACCCATGGTAAGAAAAATAAATTCGTTGTGAAATAATAAGCAATGGAGCTAAAAAAGCCGCCTCCTAATCCGAAATCAGCCGCATAGAAAAAATCACCCGCTACATACTTATCATAAATAAACTGCTTAAACGGCAACATTTGTGAAAGACCATCATTAATGCCTTTCATCACAAATCCTTGCTGCCACATAATGATGAAAAATAAATGGGCTATGATAGAAAAAGCCATCATACTAAATAGCATGATGACTAAAGATGCCTTACGTTTTTGAAACACGAATGATCCTCCTCGTTACAACAAAAGTAATAGGCACACTAATGATTACTGTTGCAATCGGTGCAAAATAAGGTGATAAATGGAGCCAGTCTACAAACACGTACATACAAATGGTTTGAATGGCAATATTCGTAAGTTGCGTCAATGGGAATAATAAAAAAGATTTCCACGACGGTTTTTCTCTATACGTAAAATAAACGTTCATAAAATATGAACCAATCATACTAATAATTGTTGCCACAATATGACTTACCAAATAAGGCAAGCCTACAACCGAATAAAACAGCACATACCACGCATAGTAATGTGCTGTATTCAGAACGCCAACAACAATAAATTTAATATATTCATTTTTTGTATTCATTATTAGCTACTCTTTTTCTGTTTTAATTTTAATTTTTTCGGCTCAAATTTCACAATTTTTAATGAACGATCTACATTTGCTTCCCCGACAATATAGTGTGGGCGACGTTTTACCTCATTATAAATATGACCGATGTATTCACCGATAACACCTAGACTAACAAGCTGTAGACCACCTAAAATTAGTACCGCCGAAATTGTGGTAAAGTAGCCTGGCACCTCAATCCCTTGAATGAAAATACTTCCTAGCATTGCTGCAATATACAGGCTACCACCAAACATAAAGAGTAAACCTAAATAAAGACAAATGCGGAGCGGTTTTGTATTAAACGATAAAACGCCATCAATGGCATAAGACAATAGCATACTAAATGACCATTTTGTTTCGCCATGTTGACGTTCAACATTTTCATAATAAATATTTTTCTTCGATAAGCCAATCCATTCGAAGAGACCTTTTGAGAAACGATTATTTTCACTTAATGACAACAATGCATTCACAGCTTTACGACTTAATAATCGGAAATCTCCTGCTCCGTTTTCAAGCTCTACTGAACTCATTTTATTAATTAAGCGATAAAATAAATTGGTAATGCCTCGGTGAACCGCACTTTCACCTTGGCGGTCGCGACATGCAACTACTTGATGATAGCCTGCCTCGTAACCTGCAATCATATCACGCATAAGAGACGGTGGATGCTGAAGATCACTATCCATCAGTAGTACCGCATCCCCTTCTGCATGTTGTAGCCCTGCATAAATTGCCGCTTCTTTCCCAAAGTTACGTGAGAAAGAAATATATTTCACATGACAATCTTGTTGTTGCAATGCTTTGATTTTTTCTAACGTGTTATCCTCACTTCCGTCATCAATATAAATGATTTCGTAATCGTACGGCATTTGCTGTACTTCTTTGTAGATCGCTTCGTAAATTTTCGGCACATTTTCTTCTTCATTAAATGCCGGTAAAATAAACGAAATCGTTGACATGATAATATCCCCCTTTAATAAGAATCTACTAATTACCTTTGCCTAAAAAGCTAATTATTAAACTTTACTTAAAAAGTCATATGGCAAATATCCTAAAACTAATACACATGGATACTTTTCCATGTAAATCCTCTGCTGTCCAAGCAGTTACATATGTATGTAAATTCCCCTCCAATTCCTATCTTTCCCATATATCACGTTTTAAACAAAAAAAAGTTCCCTCTTTTACCGAGGAAACGTTAATTTTTTGCTAATTAATTGTAAATTTTGCAAATTTGTCTTACCTCCCTTCGATAAAGGGGTTCGATACGCTAACACAAAGTCTTTTTTATCCGCACTAACGATGCCTGTTTTTTCACATTTATAGCCACCTTTGACACGTGCCTGCCTAAAGAGGTCAGCAACAATACGACGGTAGAGTGCAGGTTGTTCCTTTCGCCAAACTTTCAATGATACATCTTCTAAACGATGAGGCGCTAGCTCGATACGCAGTAGCTCCCCATCTACACAATGGCGAAAGTAATATTCATTATAATTGAAATAAATTTGCGTAAACTTATGCTCATGCCAGTAGTGCTGTAAAAAATCCGCTTTCTTTTTTGGTCCCATATCTTGTGACAAAATATTGGTCGCAAGTGCCGTTAAATCGACCTCTTGACGCTCTGTAAAATAAAATAACGGCGGGAACTGCTTCGTTTGAATATAACGACGAATAATAGCAACTAAATCGTGGCGTTCAATCGTAGGCGCCTGGTAATTTCCCGTAAAGCAGCGCACTTCTAGCTCACGTGCAATGGCACGTAGCACCCGTTCCTCTGGATAATCAGTTAATGGATAAGCCGCACAAACAAGTGGCAGTTCTTTTCGCATTTGATGAAAGCCTTCTTTTAAATGGTCATATACTAAAATTTCTACCTGTACCTCAGCATCTGGCAGCAAATAGGAAAATGCTAGCATCCCAATCGGCACACTTTCGGAAAACGTCACATGCGTCATCCGGGAAGCATCAAAGGAATTGGCTAATTCAGCTGTAATTTTTTCAATTAACGGTGCCGAAATCATCCTTGTTGTAGCAACACGATTGTGTGCCATTGCCTCATTTAGACGGTCCGGTCCTTCAACTAAGCGCTGCGAGTTTGCCCAGGTGATATGCTCCATCCAATCATCTACAAAGCTCACAATATAGGCCTGCTGTGTACCACCTGCTGCTTTTCCACGCAGCGCACGCCCAATCATTTGTGTCATTAAAATACTTGATGTGGTAGGACGCGCGAGGAAAACCGTCTGTACATCTGGAAAATCAGCTCCCTCCGTCAAGATATTCACATTGATTAAAACATCGAGCTCTCCTGCTCGAAATGCATTAATGACAGCTGCGTTTTTCTGTGCCTGCTGTGAAATGACGACACCACATTTAACGCCTTGCTGCTGCATTAATGTATGAAGTGTCAGCGCATGTGCCTGATTAATGGCAAAAATAATCGTTTTACGATATTTTTTAGCATTACGTACATATTCACTCACAATCAAATGATTTCGCCTTTGATTTTTAACGAGCTGTGTAACAATTTGATCAGGTAATGTGTCAAAGCGCTCAATTGCTTGCTTTTGCACTGTTGTCATTTCCTCGCCTACTGTTACATCCGTCTTCAAATCTAAGAAAATGGGTTCTGCTAGCATACCGGCTGCAATCAATGTTTTCAAATCTCGTTTAAATATAATATCATGCGTAAAAAGCCTTTTGAGCGCGCCCTTTTCCTCTTCATCTGTCCGAAATGGCGTCGCCGTCAAACCCAGTACTTGCATCGTCGTAGCAGCCTTCCGTACTTGCTCAATAACTTGTTGATACGTCGTTGCCACCGCGTGATGTGCCTCATCCACGATGACAATCACATCCTGCTCCTGTGCCCAACGAGCCAGGTTCTCCGGATGTGCTACTAAGCTATCCTTACTTGCAATGACGAGTTGCTCAGTCGAAAGTGTTTTACTATGCGCATGCTTACCTGAAATGATGCGATAAGATATAGCCGGTAAATCACTAGGCTGAAACTGTGCCGCTGTTACGATCGCGTGATAGGCCTGCTCTAAAAGCTCATGCCGATGCGCGAGCCATAGCACCTGCTTCCCTTTTAATAAATGTGGTAGCACCCATTCCACCGCGGTCGTTGTTTTGCCGCCACCTGTTGGCAACACTAATAACCCTCGCATCTGTGTGTATTTACGATAGGCTTCATTAATCGTTTTAATAGCCTCCAACTGATAGGCATAGAGTGGATACTCTCGTAACCGCCCTCCGCAAGTAATGCGCTGTAAAGTAGCAGGTTGTTTCGTTGGTGTTGTCGCTAACCGCCAGATTAAGGTCCCATCTGGGTCAATCTCTTTCCAGCTATGAATCCCTTTTTCAAATACAAATACGAGTCCCTGTTTTTCCACTTCCTTTGCTACGTCATCAATCAGTCGCTGTGACCGCGCTTTGTAGCCAAGCTTTCGTAAAAAAGTACGACAATTAAGCTGCGCTTGCTTGCGCTGTGTTTTTTCTACGCGCTCTTTTATTTCGAAAATAACTTCTTGTATCGTTTTCTTTTGCACATTACTATTCCTTTCCGAATGTTTGTTCCCTTATTATAACAAACTTTTATCACAAAAAAGAAACGAAGATAGGAAGGGAACTAATCAATCTTCCAATGAACGCCTTTTTAGACTATTTCTAATATGCAATGCGGATTTCTAGTCAATTCCACGCAAAAAAGGAACCATGCCAAAGCACGGTTCCTCCTTACTTATACGCTTCTATTTCGAATATAACTTATTTTAGCCTACTGTTTGTTTCATTCATTAAAGCGGACGGTCTTTATCTGTCGGATCAAGCGAATTCGTTGTATCTGTAATATCTGCTTCTTCACGACGCACTGTTTCAGAAACGCGCTCTGTATCCATTACTTTTCGTTTACCGACCACGATTTCTTCTGTTACAACATCTTTTTTCGTTACTTCGATTTGTTCTTCAGAAACAGGGATATGGATTTTACCATCATTTTCATACGGTTCTGTTCCGTTATTAAATGCTGTATCAGTGTCTACCGATGCTGTGCCATCTACTGGGCGTCGCTCGATATACACTTCTTCTCGTTCTACTGGCACTTCAATTACTTTTTCCTCTTCTACAACATGCTTATCAACTTGCACTTCACCCGTTTGCACACGATTCTTTTCAATTTCAAGCTGTTCCTCGTGAAGACGTAAACGCGCTTCCTCATCATCCGTATGATTTAGCGTATCATCAATCGTTGCATCATGATGTGCCGTTTCATTTAATGCCGTATTGTGCGTTGTATCATCAAATGCGTTATTCGTATTATAAGCTGTGTCATTTAATGTTGCATCATTCGTCGGGTCTAAGGTAGGCTCTTTTTCTGTATAATTAGTTGAAGCTGCACCTGTTACCGTACCTGTTGTCGTGTCATAACCTGTAGAATTTTCTGCAAAATATGTGCCGTAGCCCTTATCTTTATCAACGTATAAGAATAGTTTACCGGCTTCTAAATCGCCATAATAACGATCACGGTCCTCTTCAGGAATTCCCATTTGCGTAAAGTGCTGATTACGCACAGAATCTTCACCCATCATAAAGGCTTTAAAGCGATCCCACCATGAGCCCTCCTCAGCATGCTCATTATGAACATCTGCCGAACCATGATACATTGATAGCTCGTCATTACGTTTAGAAACGATATACATATCCTCTTCGCTATAACCTTGTTCACGAAGGCGATCCATTTCGTTCTGTAATTCTACTTCCGTATCATAAATTCCGTACAATTTACTATTGTTTGTATCCATTTCTCATTCCTCCTGTTTATGTTAAAGCATATTTTCATTGAAAATTTATTACTTATCACTACTTATTACCTTGTTATTTCAACAATAAACACAAGATTATATTTTTTAGAGCTTAATCTCTTTAGAAATTGCTTTACATAAGGATTTTAGAAATTTTAAAAAAATCAATTTTATGATATAAATCCATTGAATAAGTCATAAAATTACGTTTTTTTATAAAAAAATGCTTTTTTCTTTTTTAACTTGCCCTTTTATCAAAGTTAGTAATTTTTTGCGCACTATTTTGTAGTTCAACTTGTCATATCGGCTCTAATTGTTGCATAGTGCACATGCTATTCATTAAAATTAACTCTAATACGAACTGTATTAATTCCTTCTAAGAAAGTTCGAGGTAGTCACTATGAATTTTGTTCTTGCACTTGGCGTCTTTCTCATTATTATGCTATCCCTCGCCTATTACATTTATGTGTTAATTCGACGAGCACTCCATGTGTTTTTTCCGCAAAAGAAAACAAAACGAATTCGCATCATTAGTATCGTTTTAGCGGTGATTGTTATGGCACCAACGCTAAATTTCTTTAGCTCATGGCTTATTATTGTGCTTCATATCGCGGCATTAGCAATTGTTTGCGATATTCTTTACCTCCTAACACGCAAATGGTTACCTGAAAAACTTGCAAAGTTGCATCACATTACACTTATTCCATTAATTGCGACAGCTTGTCTAATGGTCTATGGCTATTACAATATTCATCACCCAATCAAAACAACCTATACCGTTGAAACAGAAAAAGCGATTCCGGCAAGTGGTTATAAAATCGCTTTTATTTCGGACTTGCATACCGGTCTGACGTTAGATCGTAATGGTCTTGAAAAATATGCACGTGAAATCGAACAGCAGAAGCCAGATATTGTACTACTTGGCGGAGATTTGGTCGATGAACGTACAACACTTGATGAACTTCAGATGGCATTTGAGGTGCTCGGTACGATTGACAGTCGATTCGGTACCTATTATGTATATGGTAATCATGATGAGTCCAACTATTCGAACAACAAAAACTATTCAAAGCAGCAGCTAGATGATGCCATCACAAAAAATACCATTAAAATTTTAGATGATGCTATCACAACAGTTGATGATCAGTTCACATTAATCGGTCGCCGCGATTTGTCGCTAGCTCCACGAAAAACAACCGCACAATTAATGAAAAAAACCGATGCGGATGATTTTTTATTACTGATGGACCATCAACCCGTCGAAACAAAAGAAAATAATGCCCTAGCTGTCGATTTAATGATGTCTGGTCACACACATGGTGGTCAAATTTGGCCGGCTGGATATGTGATTGAATTAATGGGACAGGTCAGCTACGGTAAAAAGGATTGGTCTCATATGCAGCAAATTGTCTCGTCAGGTATCGCCGGCTGGGGCTACCCAATCCGTACAGAGCATCATTCAGAATATGTGATCGTAAACGTTAAGCCAAAATAAAAAGCGCATCGTCGCTAACTTCTCATTCAACCACCTTTTTCAGTCTACACTTCAAGAAAGGTGGTTTTATTTTGCCATCAAAAAAACGTGGCTGGGACAAAACACGTCATGTTCCTTTTTTAGCGTTCGCAACGAAAAACCGGAACCGCGCGACAGCGCAGTTCCGGTTTTTCTATGTCATACGTAAATTATCAAACCAGCGAATATACACAAGATTACTAACGATACCCATCGCATCAATATCGTATACATTCACACGAAAATCAAGCACTGCCACTAATGTTTTTTTCATACTTTACCCACTGTTATAACGTGTCATTGACCAGTAGCCACTATCTTCAAATCCTAGGCGCTTATAAATGCGTCCCGCTTCTGGATTATCATAAAACAAACATAATGTACGACCTGTTTTAAACATATCGCTACATAACTTCTCCATACAGATTGTTGCATAGCCTTTACGCTTATACGGGGGATTCGTTCCTACGCTGACAATCATCGCCGACTGTGAATTTTCCGCAGTTGTTGAAGCGGAGGCAACCATCACATCTTCATCATTGCGCAAAATGTATGTACGACCAGTATTGTTTTTTGCTTCGCGCTTTCGTACCTCAATTGATAATGCGCCATGCACAAATTCAGGTATCGACTTGAGCATATCAATATTTTCCTCGTATTCATGCGGCTGTAATGTCGTTACATTCGAATAATCACGCTGCTTCGTGTCATAAGCTAGTTTTTCACATTTAGCGTAATATAATGTGCTGTCACGATACGTTTTGAACTGAAATTTTTCCTTAAGTGGTGCTACAACTTCTAACAGACCTGATAGCTCAAAGTCGCCATCATGCTGTAAAATAATGTCCGCAAAGCCATCCACATCATAAAAATCACGTTTGCTATATGGAATAAAGTTGCGGTCATAGCGCAGTAATATCGCGATTAGCGTATCTTCTTCAAATTGGCCCCATAGCTGCTGAATTTCTGCATCATAGCCAAATGCCTCAATGTCACCAATAATAAACAAATTCTCAGCCGGCTTATCGCTAACGAGTGCCATGACGTGCTCATGGTCTGCCTGTGTTAACAGTCGAATCATCGAATCACCCCTTTTATAATTTGGATAAATATAACAAATATTAATAAAAAAGCAAATTGTTTACGTGTAAACATGTATATTTTTAAACAAAAAAAGAACTACGCCTAAACGTAGCTCCTCTAGTTTAACAATTTATTTTACTGTTTCAGCTTCTAATGCTTCAATTGCCGCTGTCACTTGTTCTTGTGAAAGATTGTGACGCACGATGTAGCGGTTACGTTCATGCTTCGTACATTCGATTGTACAGCCACCTAAATGCTTCGCTTCATTTTCTTCAGATGCTAAAATTTGTTTATTACATTCTGGGTTTGCACAGTTAATATAACGTTCGCAAGGCTCACCATCAAAATGGTCACGACCGACTACCACATGCTCAACTTGGTTGATTGGCACTGTTAAACGTTCATCAAAGACATACATTTGGCCGTCCCAAAGTTGGCCTTTTGTTTTTTCATCTTTACAGTATGTGGCAACGCCGCCATGTAATTGACCAACATCACCAAATCCTTCACGCTTCATCCAGCCTGAGAATTTTTCACAGCGGATACCGCCTGTGCAGTATGTTAAAACATTTTTTCCTTCAAATAAATGACGATTTTCGCGGACCCACTCTGGTGTGTCACGGAATGTTTCGACATCTGGACGAATCGCGCCACGGAAGTGACCGACATCATATTCATATGTGTTACGAACGTCAAGTACAACTGTGTCTTCTTTTTGCATTTCTGCTAAGAAGTCTTCTGGTGATAAATGACGACCTGTTAGTTCAAGCGGATTTACATCTTCACCTAAGCCTAAGTTAACAAGCTCTGGACGAGGACGTACGTGCATTTTTTTGAATGCATGGCCTTCTGCTTCATCAATTTTGAAAACGATACCGTTAAATACAGGATCTGCTTTCATCATTTCCATATATGCATTTGTTTGCTCAACCGTACCAGAAACTGTACCGTTGATACCTTCATTTGCTACTAGGATACGACCCTTCAAGCCAATTGCTTTACAAGCAGCTAAATGCTCTTTAGAGAATAACTCTGGGTTCTCAATTGTTGTATAATGATAATACAATAAAACACGATAATTCATAATTTCTTCTTCCACCTATCTCATATTTGCAGGATACATTTAGGTATTAAATCCATACAGCGTCCTCTTAAAAAAGGCACTATATCATATATTCTACGTTTTTTTTGTAAGGAAAGCAAAGAAATTATATTTTCATCGATTCTTCTCCAAAAAACAACTCCTTAAAATTCTTTGAAATGACCGAGTTTTTTTGTATGGTCAGAAGCTACATACCCTTAAAGTTTAATTATGAATATTTCCATGAGATAGTCATTTGATAGTTATTTTCTGATTGGTAATGAGAAAAACTCCTAACGGCTTGTCGCTTCATAAGCTACCATACATGTTTCAATTCCCATCTTCGTCCACGTCTATAAATTAAATATAGCTGAGCTGCTCTTTTTCGAGCATTCGTTTGATTTTATTTAATGCATGCTTTCGTAAGCGAGATATTTGCATTTGAGATACATTTAAATAACTCGCAATACGCGATTGCGGCCACTCTTCTAAAAAGAGCTTGTAAATCACTTCTTTTTCATGACTGGATAAAATCGTCTCAAACTGCTGGAAAAAAGTTTTACATTCTACTTGCTGAAAGTTTAAATCTTCTTGCCCTATCACTTCATCAAATGAACTTTCATCATCCTTATTATAGTTGCCATCAAGGACAAGGATTGATAATGAATAGAACTCACGAATACTTGTTGCGCAAGCTGTACGGTAATGTCCATTTCTCTCGCAATTTCATCGATAGTAGGTCGACGATTAAGCTGAATTTCTAATGCTTCTGATATATCTATAAAGCGAGCATAATTTTGCTTAATAGCTGCCGGTACTTTAATCCCCCATGTTCAATTTCGAAAATGATTTTTAATCATCCCAACAATACATAACACTGCATAGCTATAGAATGGATTTTTTGCTGTCAAATCAAACTTCTTAATGGCATGTAGTAATCCGACAACGCCCATTTGAAAAAGATTTTCAAAATAAGCATGCATATGTCTACTATATTTTTTTGCATACGACTTTAATAAAGGCGTAAATTGCTCAATAATCTTTTCCGTTGCTTCAATTCGGTTTTGCTGTGCCTGTTTTATCCATACACGTAAAACTTCTTCTGATACCTTTCTCATAGTGCCATCCACCTTTCGTCTTAAGCTCAAATCTTTTTCTATGACTAGATTATATGCAAAAACAACGTGTTTAGTAGGCATCTAGAGGACCATATTTCACGAGATTTTTATGTTTTCTTACACTATTATTTTCGCTTAAATAGCCATTTGACTTATATGAATTTTATAAATATAATTCAAAAGGTTCTTTTTTGAGTAAAATAAGAAAATCCGTTTATATTCATATGAAAAAGGGCATATTTATTGGCTACATTATTTTAAAAACCTTTATTAAAGGAGCTTTATGTATATGAAAAAAAGTTTTTTGAACGTAACAACTGTATTAGCACTTGGCGTCACATTATTCGCTAGTCCCGTTACATTGAGTAATCAACAGCCAACTACTGCAACAGCAAAATCATATTCTTCACCAAATCCAAATAGCTGGTACGGCTTTAAATCAGTCAAGCTCAAAAAAACAATTTACGTCTATAAGATGAAAAAAGGCCGTTCTCATGCGGAGGATTATGTGCTGAAAAAAGTGAAAGTAAAGAAAAATTCAATTGTGAAGCTTGAGGGCTGGTGCATGAGTTGCGGTGGTACTTACTATGTGAAGTCGTCGAAATTCAAATGGACGAAAACAACGTATTATCAAACAGGGTATGTCGATTCAAATAAAAAATTTTGGTATTAACAGCAACGAGGTTGGGAAAGAACACGTCATTTCTCTTTTTTAACGTTCGCAACGAAAAACCGGAACCGCCCCAAAGCGCGATTCCGGTTTTCTTACGCTCATAAGAGAGGATTGTTGCACATATATCCCGCCCTCATTTATATAGGCTTTTTTATTTAAAAAGTAAGTGAGATTTCTATATCCTTATACACTTTCTCGGCAAACTAATTAAATGATAAAATTTTATTATAATTGGTAAATTATAGAGAAAAGAGGACGTAAAATATGAAAAAAATTATCGGTACGGCACTTTTAGCAACTGCTCTTGTGACGTCAAGCATAGCACCTTTTAGCACAGAGACAACCGTACAGGCCGCAACACAGACACAAGTAAAAACAGATTATAAAGCACTTAAAACAACATCACTTTATAGCGCTACTTCATTAAAAAAAGCAGCTGTTAAAATCCAAAAAAATCAATACATACAAGTGACGAAAAAAGTTAAAATTAATGGTGTTTCTTACTATAAAGTAAAATTCACAAACTACAATGCAGATTTAAAAGACCTTTTATGGGGCGAAATTGACGATACCGTAGTTTATACAGGCTATGTAAAGGCAAGTCACGTAAAGGCTATTAAAAATCGTTACGGTACCTATAAAAAATTAAACCGTATTGACGATTTAGGTATAGTCGAACAATATACACCAACAAAAGCATATAATTTACGTCTAAATTATCGCTTTGGCGTAACACAAACAGAAAACAATGTCATCGATAACGACACTCGTGTTATTATCTTAGGAAAACGTAATATTAACGGCAAAACCTATGTGAAAGTGGCGGATGCTGGTTACCGTGAATATGTTGGCTATATGCCAAAATCATTACTTAAAAAATTACCAATTAATGCAACCAAAACCTATAGCAAAGCAACACAGAAAACACCTTACATCACAACCGGTCCTACAGATTTACTACCCAACTATGGCTCATCAGAATATTTTGCTGAAAATGAACCTTTAGAAAAAGGGACTGCTGTTTATATGCTGAAAGAAGTAACATACCAAGGAAAAGTGTCTGTCTATGTAAATCTAAAAGGCACGAAAGATTATGGCTGGGTACGCGGTCATAAATTAATGAAAAAGTAAATGAGACGAGCATCGTAGGGTCTTTAGATTCTAAGATGCTTTTTTATCATTTCTTCGCAGAATCCCCCTCCCTCAAGGAACGTAGTGAGTAGGGAGGGGGATTCTGCGAACCCAATGATTCTGCCAGTACTAATTTGTTGAAAAGAACATCTGTTCCTATTATACTATTCGAAAAAGGAGGTGTCTGTCATGCCACATCAAGCGTATAA